>JBEIHI010000011.1:0-21366 GCA_040381435.1 Bacteriovoracaceae bacterium
ACGAAACTCCTCTAAGTACTCATCAATTGTGATCGATGATTTCGACTCAGAACCCAGGGGCGTGTGATAAAATCTGGGATACCACTCTTTGAGACTCGCAACGAAGGTGTCTTCCAGCTGATTCTGAAACTCCTCAGACTTGTCCTCAGCAAAATCCAACAACTCTTCGAGTAGGATGCCGGGAGGTGCTTCTTGAGGAATCTCACCTGTTGAGAGAAAGCGCTCGACTCCTGAGTCAATCCATCGACGAATGATTTCAGAACGATCGGATTCAGAGGCCAAAAGAAAATGAGCCGGCAGAACCAACAAGGCCGCCAAAACGAAAAGCAGACGCTTACGCCCAATCAACCGCATGAACACATCACCATGAGACGAAATCAGGAATCGCTCAAACGAAAAAGTGTAAAGACTCGGCTAAGGTAAAAACAAAGGAAATTCAATTACTTGGACCGCTTCATGGCCAGCAAAGGTGAGCCCAAACTAACTCCCTCTTCTGCCACAGCAATACCATTCTCAAGCTGAGATTGAAACACGAGCGGCAGGCGAGCTCGATGGGACTGACGAATATCTTTAAGGGCCAATCCGTATTCTGAAATCAATTCAGAAGCGCTTACACCCCGACTCTCCGCTCCACAGACTCGCTGATAGACGGCCATCTCCTTCTCCGCCTCAGCCCAAGCTTTGAGCTGTAACATAAACTGGCGAAGGTCCTGTGTGTTTTGAATATGAATGGGTTGTAGCTTTACATCGCTCATGATCGGCTCCTTTGAAAAAACTACTCGCGAACGACTCGATCTTCAATCTAAGAAAAAGTCAGGAATCAAATCCCCCTGATCAGGACCCACGGAGTAATGACTAAAATCCACAATCCCCGCGGCTTTTAAAACATCTTCATCAACGAGAAACTGCCCAGTGGTCTTTTGAGAGTCTGTCGTGATCACCTCATGAGCTGCATCCGCTACGATTTCAGGCTTTCGGCATCTCTTCATCGCATCCTCACCACCAAGAAGATTCATCACTGCCGCTGTTGCAATCGCAGTCTTAGGCCAAAGCGCATTCACCGAGACCTTGGTAGCCCTCAACTCCTCAGCCATACCCAAAACACACAAACTCATCCCCATTTTGCTCATCGTATAAGCCAGGTGAGGAGCATACCAATGCGCATGAAGCGAGGGTGGAGGTGAAATCATCAAAATATGTGGGTTCTTCGATCTTTTTAAATACGGCAAACAGAGTTTAGAGCAGAGAAACGTCGCACGAACATTCACCGAGAACATGAGATCAAACTTTTTCATCTCAGTGGCCTCGGTTCCTGACAGGTGAATGGCGCTCGCATTGTTTACCAAAATGTCGATCCCACCAAAGCGCTCAATGGTCTGACGAACAGCGTCTTGAACCTGATCTTCGAATCGAATGTCAGTCGCTATGGGTAGCGCCTCTCCGCCAACAGCCTCGATCTCTTTAGCCACACTAAAAATTGTTCCCGGCAGCTTAGGATTGTCCGCGGTTGTTTTTGCGACAATGGCTATTCGAGCACCGTCTCGAGCCGCTCTCATAGCAATCGCTCGACCAATGCCACGACTGGCTCCAGTAATAAAAAGAGTTTTACCTTTGAGAGACTTCACCTCACCAGACAACCGCCCGAGTGATTCAAAGTCAAAAACTCTTGTTAGGGATCAGAATTTAAGTTGGTTCCATCCGTGTACTTGTTTGTGACAAGCTTTCTTAAGGCCTTTGCGCAAAAGCGCGCACCAGGAACTTTTCCAAGAGTATCTGCGACGGTATCGAGAGAATTACCCACAAGCTCCGTCGGCGTGTATCCAAACAACAAAATCCTCGCAAAGGCACGAGTGCCGTTGACTTTGGTTTGAATCGTTTGAAGCGCATCCAACCACAGACCAGAAAAATTCTCATAAATCTTGTAGTACAAGTTGAACCAAATTCGAGCGTATCCAATCCTTGAGTTCAAGTACTTCTCTACTTCGGGGTGGTTTCGATACTTCTTGGGAATATCCTTCGCATAATAGAATGAGGCAAACTCAAAGCCCTGCTCAATCATCATAGAAAAGCCCATCAGCGGCGTCAGATAATACAAAAGATAGCCGGTGAAGTACGTGTCGAGATCGAATCGACCTAATGTGAGCAAGTTAGTCACAAGATAGGTCACAAGGGCGGCCTTCATGTTCGCAAACACAATGGCCGTATTGTACTTTTGATTTTCCCACCACCGGTTTTGCGGATTGTGGAAAGTTTGTTTCTTATACCACTGAAGGAAAGACAGCTTCGCATCCTCTCCTTCCGGAACCTCACCAAAAGTCCCCTCATTCTTAGCGTCGGTTTGAATCTTCATCCAGATATCTGCGAGAACGCCCTGGATCAAGGCGACAACATAGCCGGTCAAAAATGGATAACGCCCGAGATAAAACCATGCGTTTTCCGAAAACATTTCATCGTGCATCGGGACCATGATCCCCGTATCAATCGCCGCCAAAAGAACAAATCGCATAACGAGCTCTAAGGGCTTGTCGACCATAATGGCAGCCTTCGTCGCTCGCACTGCTCGAGCCATAGCTTGAGGATTAGCCATCTGCTGCTCGGCGAGTTTCATCCGAGCCACTTGTCGATTCGTTTTCGAATCCAGTTTTTTGACGTTCCTGAGATTGAAGTTGATGAGCGCTCGCTCCACCTTCTGCTCATTCGCATCGATCTGAGCCGAAATCTCAGACTCAAAATCGGGATGATTGGCGAGGTAGGCCTCAACATACGCTTCCGCCTCAAGCGGTGAGCATTTGATTTTATCAAGACCCTCCGCTGAAAGATTTCGCAGATCAGCCTCATTTCCTATCGTCGTCCGAAGGAAATTAGCCGTCACCTCCTCTTGAAGTCTCCAGAAGTAGAGCTGAAAGAAAGATCGGTGCTTCGAGGACAGCTGATAAATTGTTTCATCAGTGATTGAATCAACTCCGTTGGTCTCGAAAAACTTCTTCAAATCATCTGGGGTATCAATGTGACGGAGTAGAGCGCCAAATGATCTCTGAAGAACAACTTTTTGTATCTCAGCTTCAACCGGCAACAACTTGGCCTCGGCTTCCCGCAGATTCTTCAGAGCTTCGCTGCCAAACAAACTCCTCAGTTTAAGAACGTGCTCTTGCCAAAAAGGCCGAAGCCCTCCATTGGCCTCAGTCGGAATGGCAAAGCCCTCTCGGCCCTTCTGAAAAACTCGCGACCAATAATTGGGGTAGTACAAAAACGTGAACCAAAGTCTCGGACTAAAGAAAAACGATCGAAATCCAAACCAAGCATTCCACATCTTGGCATACGCCGTTCCTGAGTGAGTCAGAGACGCCGAGCTAAAAATGAAGTGCCTCAAGGCGCCAAGAAAAGTATCGGGAGATGCTTGAAGAGCTTTGGCAACTTTCCAAGTTTTCATCCCGCTCATGAATCGCCCGATCCAACTCGAGTTTTTCTGCCGCAGATCACTCAAAAGAGTAGCGACTTGCTCATCATCCTGAGCTGTAAAGCCAGCACCATCGGTATCCTGCTTGATGTAGGATGAAGAGGAGAGAGCGCTCAGATAATTCGACTCTTCTTTCTTCTGACGGGAAATGAAGGCCGACTTTAGATTTTTGAGTCGCTGCCAAAACGATGGCTTCTCGGCAGCAGCCTCAGCTCCCGCCAGCTCTTCGGACGAGCGAGACTTCAAATCTTGATAGAGCTTGTATCCGTTCACCATAAAGTGAGGGATGCCCAAGACCATGAAAAGCACAGAAAAAGCAGCTGTTGCTCCAACACCCAGCTTCGCAAGCCGGCCGTTGGCGACATATTGCTGATACATCGCTTCTGCGCTGAATCCAGAAACTGTCTGAGCAAATGACTGCCATGCAAGCGATAGCATGTCTGAGCTCGATTCCAGAAAATGAGACAAAACCGTTCGAACGGAATCCTGACCCATGAAAAGGAACAAGCCGACGGCAAAGGCGGTCCCCGCCATCTTCACGGGACGAGCATTGATGAACTGCCGAATTCCCTCATTCAACTCACCACCATACGAAGGGGCGCCGACTCCAAGCCCAGACTTGATGAGCTCAAGGGCCGTTTCAACTTTGGGAGCACCGGTTGGCTGCGGAAGCGTTAAGCTTGCCCACAGCAATCGCAAGCGAGCCATGAGCTTGCGCTGAACGACTAAATTTTTACCCATCTGATTCAGTGTAGAATCCAACTGAGTCACCTCAGCAGGAAACTTTGGTTCCTCAACCTGAACCTGAGGCGGAGGAAGATCGGTCTGCCCTTCCCGAACAGATTTCTCCCAAGCTTGCTTTTGATTCTCAAACTCACTTTTTTGGTTCTGAGCTTTAGCCTGAGCATCCTGCATACGGACGCGAGCTTTCAGCTGCTGCTCAAAATAGGATTTAAGGCCTCGGGTAAACTCACCCTCACCTGTCACCTGAGCCACCTGATCAGCGACATCATCTCCCGCAAGCTCATAGGCTTTCTCAAAATAAAATGAAAACTCATTCACTACTTCAGCCGCTGAAGCCGCCGTTGAGGGATCAGCGAGAGAGACACTTACATTCCAGGCTGTTTGCTGAAAGGCTGAGAGATACTCAACCACCGTGGAAGGCACCGGAATATCGTTTGCGTAGAGGTCGCCGCCCTCGACCTGAAGCTGAGTAATCGCTGATCGGCTCTTGATAGGTAGCCTAAAAATTGGCAAATCCACCCGACCAACCGCTGAAGCAAAATAATCCAGATCGATGAATCCAATATTCGACATCTTGGTTGCCACGTTGAACGCCCCGCGCTCAACAAAGAGAAGCTTTCCGTTAGCAAAACGAATTGAATCAACTTTGAGACTGAATCGGTGAAGCGGAACATCCTGAATTGCAATTTCAAAGCTCTCCGATCGGCTCAAATCTTGCGCTTCAGTAAAACGAGCAGCTTGAAAATCATTTGCAAAAATGCGCGCGATCTCATTTCCGTCCTTGTCGCGAACAACGACACTCAGTTTTCGCAAATCAACTCGATCGGCCGTCTTTTGAGCAAACTTAATAGCTGAATTGATTTTTTTCGCTTCCTCCGATGACTCTCCGGAACTTGCCACAGCGCTGGCCAACTTTTCTCGCAGCTCTTGCGCGATGGTCTTCTGACTCAGCAGGCGAAACATATCAAGCGAATGAGCACTGCTCGAAGACGATCCCAACTCAACTGCCTGCAAAGAAAGCTCATCCCAAATGGGATCCTTGTAATCAACGGCAGTGGTTGTCAGAGATGGGCGAGGATTATCCTGCGCAAAAACAGGATAAAAAGCCGGCTGAACAACAACCAGCACCATCAATAAAACTGATAAAAATTGTCTTCCCAAACCGCAGAACCCCGACACAAAAACCTCCCCAAAAAACTGGATCACCCCTCCTCAACTGATAATGAGTGGGACACAAAGAACTACTCCTCAGCCCCCGGAAACTCAATAAAATAGAGACATGGATCAACTTTAGTCAGGCCTGAAAGTTGAGCTGCGGGGCCTTTGCCGGTAAGAACGAGATCATGGCAAGCCGTCTCATCATCGTTTTTTTATGCCTATTGGGCGTGGGCCTCGCCAGTTGCCGCACTAAACCCGAAGCCGATCTAAGAATCCTAACCTACGATTCACTTCGAGCTGATGGAGCCATCGGAGGCGTTTTATTTGCGGAGTTTCAACGCCGCTGCCAGTGCAGGGTCCACGTCCAATCCGCTGGAGATGCTGGGCAAATCGTGGCCCGCTTTGCGCTAGATAAAAGCCGAAAACGACAGCTCCCTCATGTTCTGCTGGGCATTGATCAAAACCTCTTCCGCTCAGTTCAATCAGATGCGATCGAAATATTTGAGCTACCAAGTCTCATTGCTCCTCAAACCAAGATTGATCCGCGCTTCGTGCCCTTTGATTTTGGCTACTTCTCTTTCATTGCAGATCTCCCGGCGATGACCAGCAAAAAGCTGGCAATCCCTCAAAGTTACTCCGATCTCCTTCGAGCCGAACTGAAGTCGCAGTTTATTCTTCAGGACCCCCGAACCTCTTCTCCTGGTTTGGGATTTTTGCAATCCATTCAGGGCGCTTTTGGGAAATCATCCCTGCAGTTTCTGACTCAACTCCGCGGACGATGGCTGACCATGCCAAGCGGTTGGGATGAGGCTTATGGGTTGTTTCTTAAAGGAGAAGCTCCTTTGGTTTGGAGCTATACAACCTCTCAGGCTTATCATGACTCCTCCAGCGAGTCGAAGGGCCGATATAAAGCGCTCATGTTTAAGGAAGGTCAGGGCCTGCAGATTGAGGGTGCCATCGCTGTGAGGTCAGCGATGTCTTCAATCCATGAACAAAAGCTGACAAAAATGTTCTTTGATTTGCTCTTAAGCCCTGAGATTCAGAAAGAGATTCCCCTTAGACAGTGGATGTATCCCGCACGTACTGATGTGGAGCTTCCTTTAGAATTCAAAGCGCTCCCCACGCCCACAAAGATTCTTTACTCACCTGATTTTGAAAGCGAGCTGGCAGTCAAGCAATGGTCCGAAGCCGTTTTGAAATAAACATCGCGAGAGTTTCCCTCGTTGCTGTGACCGCCTACTTTACGTTCGGGCTGATCATCCCCATTTTTAGCGTTGGATTTCAATTCGAAAGTGCTGCGCAGTTCTGGGAGACACTTACGTCAACATCTACTCTCTCAGCACTCAAGGTCACTTGGCTTCAAAGCACAGTCTCGACGTTGGGCAGCCTCTTTCTGGGAATCCTTGGCGCTGTCCTTCTTTACAAACTGAAGATCAAGTCAGCACTTTTCGACTGGTTACTCAGCATTCCCTACACGATTCCTACAGTCGTAGCTGCATTCACCTGGGTGTTGATTCTGAGCAAGACGGGGCCGCTTGGATTTCTCAACATCAACTACTCACTCATCGCTGTGATTGCTGCTCATATGGCTCTGAACACTCCCCTAGTCACACTCAGCCTGCATCAAGCCATGAGCTCATGCCCTATGGATGAAATCGAGTCAGCTCAAAGCCTCTGCCCCAATGGATTTTCTGTTTTGCTTCGATACTGGCTTCCAAGGCTTCGATCCAGCCTGATCTTTGTCGCCTCTCAAGTGTTTTCACTTTGCGCAACGAGTTTTATCATCGTGATGGTTCTCGGCGGCGGCCCCCCAATCGAGACTCTGGAAACGGGAATCTTTACCCGGATTCGCTTTGGCGATCCCCAGTGGTCTGGGGCAGCAGCTCTTGCGCTTTGGCAACTCATTCTCTGTGTGGCACCCGCGCTTTTGATTTTCAGAAAATATAGACCGAGACGATTAGAAAGCCTTCGCGCTCAACACCAAATCAAAAAACCCGCATTCCTTCTGGCACTTCTCATCATCAGCCCCTTTATTTTGATTTATTTGCTGCCCTACTTCTCAAAGTCATTTTTACAACTTAAGTTTTTGAGTCCGGAACTTCTGACCATTTTTTGGTTGTCCATGATTGACTCGTTAGCCGCTGCCCTCGTTTCGTGCTCACTCGCTGGACTCGCGACTCTTCTGATCTATGCTTCTGCTTTAAAGTACAACCAAGCACACAAGGTTTTGATACTACTCGCTCAGATGCCCGCGGGAATTTCGACGCTTATTCTTTGTCTGGGCGTCTGGTTTTCCTACGGATCCTGGATCGACCCCTTTGAAGGACGAGTGCTCATGATTGGACTCATTCAGAGTGTTTTAATGCTGCCTTTTATCATCCGAAGTCTCTCTTCAAATGTCTACGGAGCTCGGTTGCAAGCGATTGAGGAAGCAAGATCTCTAGGAGCGTCCTTTTTGTTTAGCGTGAGGACCATCATCTGGCCTCAGTTTCGAAGAACGATTCTCTATGTTTTCACGGTGAGCGCTGGAGTGAGCTTTTCTGAAATTGCTGCCGTTAGCTTCTTCTCCGCAGAGAACTTCACCCCTCTGCCTCTTCTGATGTCTCGCTTTTTGAGCCAGTACCGTTTTGCTGAGGCTGAGTTCATTGGCTTGTCACTTCTCGTCATTGCAGTTTTTATTTCTTCACTTCAGTTTTGGATTGGAAAAAGAGCATGAGCCTTCACGTAAGAGATTTAACAAAACTTCGGCCGAGCTTTTCTTTGAAGGCTCATTTCCACGTCTCGCCAGGAGAAATCGTCGCCCTCAGCGGCCCCAGTGGCTGCGGAAAGACCACCATTCTGCGAATGATCGCGGGACTTGAGACGGCTGACTCTGGCAGCGTTGAACTGAAAGGCAAAGACATCACCAACTCAGCGCCCGAGCGCCGAGGAGTGGGAGTTGTGCTTCAAAACCCATCACTCTTCTACCACCTCGATCTCATTGATAATATCACTTTTGGAATGATGGCTCGCGGACTAAAACGCGCCGCGCGAGAAACGGTCGCAAATGATCTTCTGACTCAGATCAATCTGAGTCATCTCCTCAAGGCTGAGCCTCAGCATCTTTCGGGTGGTGAACAAAGACGAATCGCGCTCCTCAGAGCCGTTTGTTGGTCGCCCCAAGCGCTGCTCCTGGATGAGCCCCTGACAGGCTTGGATCACACAGCAAAGTCACTCATCTCATTTGAAATCGCAAAGTACGCAAGAGATCTTCAGATTCCCTGCCTGATCGTCAGTCATGATCGGTCAGATCTTGAGGTCCTCAAGGCTAGAAGCCTTGAGGTTCAAGAAGACAGAACAACACATACTCGTCTGTTTTTGGAATAAAAAGTCTTCGATCTATTGAAAGAAAAGGGGGCGCCCTCGTCTCTCAAAGATTTCATGATAATGATCCGAATAGATTGATCGAAATGCTTTGGAAGAAAACTTCATCTCCGAAGTCCCTGCTCCTAAGATCAGGATATCTCCTCGCTGAGTCTTACGTTCGATCTCAAAGCTCAAGCCGTGCAGATACTGCTTGGTGATTGCATCATCTTCTCGAACGGCCTCAAGGCCGGAGATCAAAATGCATGCCGGTGAGAGCAATATCTGATCTTTCAAAAATGAGAGGACATCCATTCGCACCCGTCTCTGAACAAAGTTTCCCAGCGCAGGAAACTCCTCCTGAAGAATGCGGTTGTCCACGTTCTTGAAATCGACTCCCACATAAGACTGAGCGCCAAAACTTTGAGCAATCAAGCGAGGAGCAACTGAAAGAGATGGATCGCCACACGCTAAATCGTAAAAGTCTTTATCTTGAGTCAGTGCTTTTAAGCGCTGACCGATCGGGGTCAGCCGACCAGAAACCAGCTCTCTCCAAAGAGGCCAATTCACCTGAACACTGCCAGACTCTCGATCAATCAAATCTGACAAATCGGGCAGGCCCAAGACATACTCTTCGTTTGTCTTCTGCTCCCGCTCAAAGACGGCAGGAATGAGCCAATCGGAGAGGGTGTGAGTTTGGGCCTTGTCGAAAAACAATGATTCCGTCTGATTAACCGCCAGCATGCCGACGAAACTACTACAGTTTACTATTCTGTAAAGATACCCCCAGAAACCCCCGAAATTGCGGGCTTATTTTTTTAATACTGAACGGTCACGGCTATCATTCGACCTTGATCCCCCGGGGAAAAAGCTGTGGGAAGAAACAGAATGGAAGTACTACCGGCACTCGTTTCGAAATGCGATGGAGAAACTTCCTGTCCATCGAAGTACACTCGAGGCGTTCGGCTGGGCACTACGGGACACGCTAAATTCACCGTCTGACTCGAAAAAATGGCCTGTCGGGCAAGACTCTGCAAAACGGGACCGTAGTTACTCGTTCTGACATCAAAAACACTTCCTCCGGTGAGTTGAGACAACATCATATGAACTGTACCAGGCCGCACAATGTTAGCAGCGTCACCCGTCTGTGCAAAATCGGAGGTCGTGGTTCCCACGATCGAGTGATAGATAAAGTTGGCCCCCAACGGAGCCGTCAGAGTCTGATACATATTATAGACAAAGTGCGCACCCTCTGGATCATTGGCATCCGCTCCGTAGGATGTATTCA
Organism: Bacteriovoracaceae bacterium; assembly: GCA_040381435.1. Lineage (GTDB taxonomy): Bacteria > Bdellovibrionota > UBA2394 > UBA2394 > UBA2394 > JBEIHI01. Next base: position 9,990 of record JBEIHI010000011.1, read on the forward strand.
AGTCATCATCAGTCACTGAGATAAGATTGAGAGCTCCCTCGTGAAAGAAATTCTCAATCTGCGACGGCTGAGCCGATGGATTGTTACAATAAGCCGTTGTTCCTCCCGAGATGCTTAGGTTGTGCCGAGTCGGACGATTGTAAGCATTCGAGTTACAAATTGGCACGGCTGAGAATGTATTAGGGAAATATCGAACGTCGGTCGGAAAAGGATTGGGCAGAACATGATAAAAATCAGGCTGAGCAAATCTTCGAAACATAGCGAGGTCAGAGGCCTGTGAATTTGTTTGTTCATTGATATGAAAGACAGTGGATCCACTGAGATAAGGAGTGAATGGATTGCTACCGCCAAAAACAGAGTTTTGATTTGTGCTAAACATCAATCCCAGTCGCAAATCATTTGGATTGGAAACAGCGGAAGTCAGACTCTGAATGAAACTTTGGAGATTCGTCACCACTCGACTGATGGTGCTCGGTTGACCATTGTATTGAGCCGCCATCGATCCTGAATCATCAATCAGCAGCATGACGTTTAACTTTTCGGCAGAACTCGGCTGAAGACTAGCATTAAGAGTTTGGGCCGAAGCGCAGGGATCAGGATTGTTACTGCCCCCGCCGCCAAGATTGTCTGGCTTCGTGGGATCAGTAAACCCAGGCTCATCCCCATCATTGGGATTATCTCCACCAAAAGAACTCTGGGCCTCACCGGGAGAAATGGGAACTAAATCGGGAACGCCTGCGCAGGCGCTGACGACCAGGAAACCCAAGGCCATCAAAGGATAGACTCTTCGCTGAAAATGAAAATCAAATCGCACTCGATCCTCCGTCAAAAAATCGCACACCAACACGCAATCACTGCAACCAAGATGCCAAGCTCCCACGATCCAGTTTTAAAGACTCCTCATTTATAAATCGGGCATTTTTGCGGAGATCGTCATTTTTTGTCGGGCAGATTCGCCACACTGATTCAGCACTTCTTGCAGCGACTGCAGCAACCCTTTTTGCTCAAACAGTTGATCTTCCACGCATTTTTTATACCGATGCCCTGCGCAACAAAGGTGGCTCGATCCTTGAAATGGAAGTGAGTGCGAATTGATTTTTAGAGAGGATGGCGAGACATGGAACAAGCAGCTCAACAGGCAGCACAACAGATTATTGAAACCGCAATCGCGGAACCCACCAAGAGCTACGGGGTCTTAGATCTCTTTATTCAAGGCGGATTCTTTATGTGGCCGATTCTTATTGTCGGTCTTATGGCGGCCTTCGTAGCCATCGAGCGATTTATGGCCTATCGATCACGATTTGGAGGAGATGCACGTTCGCTCTTTAATCAGGTGAAGAAATACTTAAGCGCTCGCGACGGAAAAAGAGCCCTTGAAATCTGCCAACAGAGCAACACACCCCTTGGTAAGGTTCTTGCGGCAGGTCTAAACCACATTCACCAACCGATTGAAGATGTTGAGACTGCAATGGAATCAGAAGCGCTTCTGTGGGTTCCGCAAATTTCTGCGCGAACCGTCTATCTTTCCCTCTTAGCAAATGTTGCAACTCTTTTGGGATTGCTAGGAACTGTCGCGGGATTGATCCTGTCATTTTCTTCTGTAGGCCAATCAGGCCTGTCAGGTGCCGAGCGCGGCGAAGTTCTCGGAAGCGGTATTGCAGTTGCGATGTATACAACCGCTTTTGGACTGATCGTTGCTATCCCAGCCATGATTGTTTATCAAATTTTGTCTAACCAAGCGAATCAACTCATCGATGAGATTCAGCATTATGCGACTGAGCTTAAAAAGTTGATTCAACGAATGCGTTCTGATGGCGTCCAAGTAAACGACTTCCGAAGTCAAATGGAACCCATCCATCAAGAGCGCAAGGCCTCCTAACGAGATCGATTGATCATCGACGCACGAGGAGACTTTCATGAAAAAGCTTGCGCGACATAAAACGCAAAATACTGAAACTGAATTGAATCTGAATCCGATGATGGATATCTTCGTAGGCCTGGTTCCGATCCTCCTTGTGACCGCGTCCTTTTCCCATTATGCAGCCGTTCAGACTTCGCTTCCGGGCAAAGAGGTGTCTCAGTCGAGTGAAAAGCCTCCCGCTGAAGTGCGACTGACCTTTGAGGTTCAGGATCAGTTTGTCGTCGTCTCGGGATTCGATAGCGGATTTGACAAACCCGTTCCTGGCCTTTTGGAAAAATTTTCCACCAAAGATCTTGTCAAACTCAAGCAACAGATCGAGGCACTGAAAGCCAAGTATCCTAAATTCGGACCGAGTCTATTTTTTGCAACAGCCTCAACGCCCTATCAAACCGCGATCTCTGTTTTAGACCTCATCAAGACCACGATGAAGGGAAGTGAAATCATTCTTGCTGCGGGGGTGGTCGAGTGAAACTTCGAAAGATTGAATCTGCGCAAAAACTCAACCTAACATCCTTGCTCGATATGATGACGAACATCTTAATTTTTCTGATCGTAGTACAGTCGCCAGAAGAAGCAGACATCAAGATCACCAGTAAGAGCATCAAACTACCTGAGGCTGAAACTCACATGGCCAAACTTCCGCCGAATCGCATTGAAATTGATAACAACAAAGTTCTCCTCAACGGGGAAGCTGTTGCCGGTCTTGAGATCAATTCTGCGCAAACCTGGAAAACTTTAGGTGATAAGCTGATTACGCTACCTGCTCCTGCACATGGTAAACCCCGAGGAATTGTGGTGATCTCTGATCAAAAAATCCCCTACCAACTTATCGATCGAGCTGCCTCTCAGATCGCTCGCGCTGGATTCTCAGAAGTTTACTTTCTCTCAGACCGAAAACCCGAGGAGGGCAAGCAATGATCTACTACTTCGCCGTCGCATTTATTCTGACCGGGTCGGACTCAAGCACTGCGCAAGTCGACAAAGAGATTGTCTACAAGAAGGAAACCTTCGTAGATCTCAGTGGCTCGAGCGTTGATGGGGAAAAGATTGCACCTCCCGCGTTCTTTGTAACGAATACCGATGGTCCCACCGCACGAAGACTTCTTGAGGAGCGACTTAATTTTAAACTCGAACGATTTAATAGATTTGGCTTCTAGGAGATTGAATTGAAGAATTGGAGACTCATTGTAAAGCGAGTTGGTCAAGCGCCTGAGGCGCAAGACATTGCTCGTCTCCAATCCGTTTCGGCAGGCTACTCTCCTGAAGTTGATATCTGTATCGACACGATCAAGATTCCCTTTAAGCATCGCTTGATTCGCAGAAACTTCGGCAATCCAATTATTCGGCTCACTGATGAGGCGATCGATACGCTTCAAGGATCCGTTCGTGAAAACAAAAAGTGGAGCAACAAGCTCTATCGAGGTGCGGAGCTGACCGTTGAAGATAACTGCCGATTCAAAATTGATGATACAGAGTTTCTGATCCAACCCATTTTGCCTGAATTGGTCGAAAAAGTTCCTAACTACACCGACATAGTAGCCCGGCGTCATTCGCAAAAAGCCGCTCTCTATTCGCTCGCCGGGCTACTTTTCTTTGTACTCTTCACGGCTCTCATCGACTGGATCATTCCTGATGCCGGAGAGGAGTTTGCTGAAAAGGAGATTCAGAAGATCACTCTGATTGAAGCGAAGAAAATGCTCGAGAAACAACCCATCACTGTTGAGAAACAGTTTGAGGAGGCAAAAGTAACTCAAGCAGCAACTGCCCCCGAACCTGCCGAGCAGTCCGCCAAGAAATCGACTAACAAAGATCAGATTGCCGCCAAAGCACCTGGCGCTGCGGGAGAAAAGAAAGTTCGCGATGTTAAATCAATGGGGATACTCGCGCTCCAAACTGTGAAGAACGGGCCCTCCTCGACTTCTCTCCAGGTGGCTGAACCCACCAAGACAAGCAAGTCCCTCAACAATGCTGTTGCCCTAGGAACAGGTCGGGCTGCATTTGGCCTCGGAAGCTCTGATGATGCTGAATCGGTTCAAATCGCTCGCCTAGGACAGATTTCAGGAGATGGCTATTCGGGAGATCTCGGTGTGAAGCTTGCTGGGCAGAGATCCTCAGCGATTCAACTTGCTCGAAAAGAGATTGAGGTCCGAGGAGCGCTGGATCCCGCGGTCATCCGACAGATTATCGAAGAGCGTTTGAGTGAGATTCGATACTGCTATGAAACCGCACTGCTCAAACACAATGGCCTCGAAGGGAAAATCGCTGCCTCATGGACTATTCAAGGCGACGGAAGCGTTGGCAATCTCGTCTCGGATTCTGAACAGATTAGACAAGATGTTCTTCATCCATGTATCCGCCAGCAGATTAGTCGGTGGAAGTTTCCCGCTCCCAAGGGAGGCGGTGTGGTGCATGTGAAGTATCCATTTGTGTTCAATCCTTTAGGAGAGCGGTAATGAGAAATTTACACTTTTTGTTTTCACTCATCAGCACGTTAATCATCCAGACGCTTCCGGTCGTCGCAGATGAATTCGAGAGAATCGAAGTCCTCGACAAACCCCGATTCACCCTCAAGGACAAACTGACGCTAGATGTAGATATCAGCTTCCTTCCGCTTGACGCCTACTACAAACCCGTTCTCCTGGAGGTCGCGGCAAACTACCAGTTCAATGACTTTTTTCAGCTCGAAGCGATTCGAGTGGGATTATCAATGATCAACTTTGATACGGGCTTTGAAACAAGCATCGAAAGCATCATCGCACCTGGCCAAGAAATTGAGGAACAGGCGCTAAAGACCCTTCGATACCGAGTGAGCTCTTCAGGATTCTTCAATCTTCTGTACAGCAAAAGTAATTTTTTCAACTCCGCCGTTGCCTACCACTACTGGCAAGTGGGTGGTGGATTCAGTTACTACGACATGAAAACGGCAAATCAAATCGGTCTTGATCTCATCATGAGGGTCCGATTTTTTCTCAATGAGCGAACGACCTTTAACATTCGCGCTGGTCACACGATTGGCCTTAATCCAGATGCACCACGAAACATTTCGTTCATCGGCTTAGGAGTTGGTTATGCATTTTAGTGTGCTGATTGCGATGGCAATCGTTCAGAACAATCAGTTTGAGTTCAGACATGATCATCTGCCCGACGCGCCTGCAATTGCCTCAAGTGAAACAGAGATCACTCGCCCACCTGAAGTCACTCCTGAGCTTGCACCAGTAGAAAAAGCGCAAGCCTCAACTGAGGGCTTTGATGACTGGTATCAGTCGGTGACAGCGCAGTACGCGCTTTGCAAGCATGTTGACTTTGCTCACCCCATCTGTCCCGCGATTGATCCGAGCAAACAGGAGGAATTCAAGATTACACCCCCTGCCGGTGATCTCAACTCCCAGTCCTTGCTGGCAGCCACAGGACTCTATGTGCGAGGACAGCCCCAAACTCTTTGGCTGGCGAGCCTTAATCTGACGGGAAAGAAAAATCCAAAAACAGATTCAAGGCTCTGGGCGGAAGCTCAGTACCTCTATGCTCAAATCCTCTTTGATCAGAAGAAGTTTAAAGAAAGCAACATCATGTTTGATCAGGCTGTTGACCATCTCAAGGGAAAGGCGCTGTTTCATCAGGAACGAGCCTGGGCGCAGTTTTTTGCTGGCGAAATTGATCGCTCCCTCGGAAGTCTTTTCAGCGCGATGAGCCCACTGCTTCACCCGACTCCTTACTTTGAAAAGTATTTTTTAAGAGCTCTTGTCGAGAGAGAGACCTGTCAGTGGGATAAGGCTTTCGCCACGATCAACGCGGGACGAGTCGATCTTCAGTCCTCCTTTTATGACGCCAAGGCTCAACCGTTTGTGAAGCTATGCGACAAAGATCAACTCGGCGCAAAATGCGATCAACTCCGCGCTTACTTTACGACCTATGGTGCGGAGCAGATGAAGGCCGCTCTTCACGATTTAGATATTTTGGAGATGGAGATGCAAGATCGAGGTGTCACCCATCAGAAAAAGTTGGCATCTTCAAAGGTCATTTGGCCTTTCCTCGGTGAAGCCTGGCAGGACGAAATTGGCTTCTATCGTGTTAAGCTAGAATCACAATGCTAAGGATTTTCTGCACGCTTCTGCTCTCTTTGATTTGCTTTTCCGTTTCGGCCCAGCAAAAGCGCCTCATCACCTCTCGCGGAATGGTGGATGCTGCAGAACGGCTGTTGAAGAGCGAAAGAGATCCAAAGCGAAGACTTGAAATTCTCTATCGCTGGCTGTCGATTCGAGAGGAATATGAGCAAAGCCAAATCGCAACAGCTGAAGCTTCGGATGAAGCAAACAGGCAGTACAAGACCTACAAGATCGAAACTCTCAACCGTCTCGAGGAAGAGCTCAAAGGCTTTGATCAAACTCAGGGACTTAACTTAACCCCTCTCATTCGAGAGGTGGCTTTTCGGCATCTAGAGCAAAAGAACTATACCAGCGCTCAAGTCTATCTTGAACGCATCAGCCCACGACTTCCGACGGATGATTTGGCGTATGGGGACGCGCTCCTTAACCTCAAGCTTCATGACCAAGCCCTTGCGGCCTATCGTTCGGCAAGCACCGACGATAAACAACTGCCCGTAGCGACCTACAAAATGGCTTGGGTCTTTCTTCAACTCAGTGACTTCGAAAACTCACTTGCGTCTTTCGACATCGCTTTAAAAATGGCTGGTGCCCTCAGTAACCAGATGAAAGAGGAAGCATTCAAAGATCGGATTATTCCTTACCTGGAAGTTTTCAAAAAGGAGGCTTTTGAGGAAGAGGACTCTCTCAGCTTCAAATCCCTGGCTGTGCAACTCAAGTCAGATCCCGTCGAACAACGAAAACTTCTTCAGGATGCCCTGACACGTCTCATGGATGGATTCAACAATAAGGATCGAATTGAAATCTCACAGCAGGTTTTTGATTTCTTCAAGCGCGAAACGGATGATCCAACCGATATGCTTCTGCGAGTGAGCCCACTTTGGCTCAAGGCCTATCGCGGCCGTCTCAATCATCCTGAGGTCGAAAGACTCCTTGAGTCGTTGCCGGATCGTGAGATTGACCCAGCCAGGGCATCGAATCTGCAAGCAGAGCTCAACAATTCGGCGAGCTTTTATGAGACGGTGGTGGGGGATCTCAAAGAACAACCAGACCCGCTCGCTAAATCAAATTTGATTCTCACCTATCGAAAGTACTTTGTGATGTTTCCCAATGATCAAGACGTCGATGGACTCAGAGTGAACTATGGGCGACTCCTTCTTGAGGGCGGAGACGCAACTCAATGTCTGTCGATCCTTCAAAAGCGATCCAAGAAAGTGATTGAAATCGAAAATGCCGCGGTTAGCCTTGAATCGAAATGTGAACTGAAGGAACTCGATCAGCTCTATGCAAAGGAGCACTCCGACTACTTCTACAGCCGACTTGATCGTGCTTTACTCACCACTAAACTCTACCTGAGACCGGAAATCGGAATTGATGCGCAAATAGCCTTTGAGGGCATGATCTCGATGCTCATCGGAGCACTCCAAAAGAATCTGCAATCAAAGGAGTTGCGCCGAATGCTCGATTCGATTCTGGCTCAGTATCCCTACTCCAAGGAGGACAAGACGTTTGGCAACCTTCAATTGGTTTCAGCGGAGCTTAAGTTTGATGATTTAGTCGCCTCCGACACAAAGGCCGATCTTAAAGCCACCGAATTCATCCGAATCTTTCAGTCTCTGCAGCCCTCAGTGGCGCTAGCCAAAAAGGCCCTCAGAAGTGCGGTCCTCCTAACAGATTCAAGAATCGGTATCGACCGATGTCAGCAGATTCAATCCGTCTATCCCGATGAAATGGTTCCCTACTCTGAAGTCTTTAATCGATGCATCAAACTCGCACAGGAATTTCTCAACCTGGAAGCTGAGGAGTCGTTTCTCTCGACGAATCTCAATGGCCTAAAGGAAGCCGATCTTATCAATTACCATCTCATTCAAGTTGCCCTGGAAAAGCCGGAGGGAATGAAATCCCTCAGCAAAATGAAAGCGGCCGAGGCTCGTCAGTTAGTCACCCTATGGGAGGGTAAGTCAGCGCCAAGGGAAAGGGCCCCGTCGTCGGTTTTGGAAATGCAGGCAAGAGTGGATGAGGTTGTAAAAATGTTTCGATCAGTTCGATTTGAACGCCTCAATCTTTATGTACCCGAGCGGATCAAATCCACACAGTATCTTGACACACTCATTGTAAAACTTTCGAAATCCGAGGACTCTCCGCTGGCATCCGCCATGCTGCTGAATATGCGTGCGCACCTATCAGGATCTTTCTTCAAGTGGTTTTCAAGTCTGCCCAATCCACCAGACCTCAATGCTGAAGAGACAAAGGCCTACCTTCAACAAAAAGACGAAATGCTTAAGCCTTGGAAGGAAGCGGCGGAAAGAAATTCCTTAGATTGCGGTGAAAAGGCGTTGGCCCTTGCTGAAGATCTAGAGTTCTCACCCTTTTGCTCAGGCGAGGTACACACCGCAACCTTCAATAAAATGATGGAGACCTGGGAGAGCCATCGCCAAACCGACTTAAACCTCAACCCTTGGGCGAACTCCGAAAGTAACGACGCAGCGAAAGCATTCGATAGACTTCTCAAGGCCGGCACCGACCCGAACAGCAGCGTCCTCAAGCGAAAGTATTTTCTCTTTCAAGCTCTCGGCCTTGCTCGAGAGTCCAAAGGCCTTCAGGCGCGAGTCTACCTGGAGCTCGCCAAACTGAATCAGACAGAGCGCTATTGGCTCGCTGCCTCTGAGCTTGATAGCAATCTCGCGGAGCCCATCGAATGGCTAAAATCCAAAACCAAAAATCCCCTCTATTTGAAGCTCTACTCAACGCAACTTGAGCTCATTTCAAGCAAGAAGCGCTTTGCGCCAGCTCAAGTACAAGCCGTTGAGCCAAAACCTAACGAGACTGAGCTCTAATCAAGATGCTCCAAGTCCATCTTTGAAAATGAAATAAGCAGCACCGACTAAGCAAAGTGCAGCCCACAAATAGTTCTTCCCAAGGGGAGCGCCCATATAGACCACGGCAAAAACCGCAAAAATGACCATGGTGATCACCTCCTGAGTCACCTTCAACTGGCCTAAAGTCATCACCTGCGATCCCAATCGATTGGCTGGGACCTGAAAGCAGTACTCTAGAAGAGCAACAGACCAGCTCACCAAAATCGCGATCCAAAGCGGCTTCGCCCGAAGGTCCTTAAGGTGTCCATACCAAGCGTAAGTCATAAAGACATTCGAGATACTCAAAAGCAAAATGGTTTTGATCATTTTCCCACTTTAGCTTGAACTTCAATTCATGGGAAAGTTGGAAGATGAGCTCTCGCTGGAAGTCATTTGAGTTTCTTCACACCGGCGATCAGTTTCTCAAGAAGCAACTGGAGCTCATTTCTTCAGCGCAGCACTCCATTGACATCGAATCCTATATTTTTATGCCCGACAAAATGGGCACTCCGATTTTGGAAGCCCTCAGCGCTGCACGCAAGAACTCCATCCAAGTGCAGATCCTCGTTGATGGCATCGGAAGCTCTGCGCATCTGAAGGATTTGAGAAGTCTCGCTGAAAAGTACGAGCTGAACATCAAGGTCTTCAATCCGCTCCCAGCCGTTTCAGCACTTGGACTTATTGAAACAGACCTTAGCAATCGTAAAGACATGGCATTGATGTTGAAGTCGGGCCTCATGAAGACGTTCGCCAAACTCAATCGACGAAATCATCGCAAGGTGACGATCGCAGACGGACAAAGAGCCATCATCGGTGGTATGAACATTACCGATCTCACCTGTGAGAGTATTTGGGGAGGCAAGGCCTGGAGAGATAGCTCAGTCTTTATTGAATCGCCAGAGATTGCCGAAATCACAGAATCATTTCGCCATGCATGGGCTCAATCTCCATTTCTTCTCCAGCAGCATCAAAAGTTTAGATCCTCGAGAAAAATGAGATCGGCTCATCCCAATCATCACGATGGGCAGATCTTTACCAACGATACCCCTGTTCTCAGAAAAATTTACCAACGTGAGTTCTTCAATCGCATTCGAAAGGCCAAAACGAGGATTCACTTTATCACACCTTACTTTGTACCGACGCGACGCTTGTTGAAGGAGCTCGCTCACGCGGTTTCTCGAGGCGTACGCGTTCAAGTCATTCTTCCTCAACGAAGCGACGTGCGATTTTTAGATTTTCTGAAAGATCCCTATATTGATTTTCTCAGGGCGAGAGGCGTTGAAATCTTCGAATACCGAAAGACGATTCTCCACGCGAAGTACTCCATCATTGATGATCTGGGATCCATGGGATCCGGCAATCTCAACCATCGAAGCCTTCTCCACGATCTGGAAGTTGAAGCGACGTTCTCTTCCAGTAATGGGCTTGAGCAGATTGAATCTCAGTGGAACGAAGATTTCCGACATTGCACGGAAGTCACCCGCGAGAGCCGAGCCACCTCAGGACTCCTCAAGCGCTTACTCGCACAATTCATCTTTTGGTTTAGGTATTACTTATGACAACATTGAGGATTTTAACCTACAATATTCACAAAGGATTTCAACATCTTAGGCCAGCTCTCATCATTGACTCCATTCGGCAGACGCTTCGGTCAAGCAATGCCGACATCTTGTTTCTCCAAGAGGTGGTTGGCCAACATCGAGAATATGAGCAAAAAATTGGTGGTTGGCCGATGGTGCCCCAGTTTGAGTATCTCGCCGATGAGGTCTGGCCTCATCACGCCTATGGAAAAAATGCCGTCACCACACTGAGCCATCATGGCAACGCAATCCTAAGCAAATACCCCATTCAATCATTTGAAAACATCGACATCTCAACCAATCAACATGAAAGACGCGGACTTCTCCACGCGAGGGTCCATGTTCCCGAAGCAGATAAGACCCTCGATCTGATCAATCTGCATTTAAATCTTCTTCACTGGGGTAGAAGAAAGCAGGTCGCTCAACTGGTCGAGCGAGTCGGTCAAACAGTTTCATCGGGAGAACCTCTCATCATCGCCGGTGACTTCAACGACTGGCCAAACAAACTCTCTGACCCTCTCCAGGAATCTCTCGGTCTTCAAGAGGTTTTCCTGCAGGAGGAAGGTCGATGTGCGAAGACCTTCCCAAGCTTTTTGCCCATCCTCAAACTCGATCGAATCTATTTTCGAAATCTTGAGGTTGCTCAAGTCGTGAGATTCTCAGGAAAGCCCTGGTCACAGCTATCTGACCATCTTGCGATTGCCGCCGACTTTATCATTTAAATGTTTTTACGTGCGAGACATCCACTGCATGATGTCGTCAAAGACCTTCTCTCGACCAATCTCGTTAAGAACCTCATGCTGCATGCCTTTGTATTCAAGCAGCTCTTTCTGAGTACTCATGAGTTGACCAAAGAAGCGTCGAATCGAATCTCCACAAACAACTCGCTCCTCTGATGCCATGAGCATCAAAACTGGA
>JBEIHI010000012.1:0-21166 GCA_040381435.1 Bacteriovoracaceae bacterium
AGCGTAACCGGAGTAAACTCAGGGTAGAGTCTTTAGGGAATCTCCATTTAACTCACCAAGACATTTAATTTTCTATCCGTCATCAGGAGCCAAATCAATTGAAAGATGAAAAGGAAAATCAGGGATCTATGAAAGGCACTTCTGATCCGAAGAATTCGGATACCAAAGTTGTAGAAATTGAAACGGGATCAAGCGGACGCGGTGGTCGCGGACCTCGCGCCAATCGGAATCCAAGAGGTGGTCGGGGCGGACGAACCGGAGGTCGTGGGGGCCATGAGCGTGGTCGTGGACGCGGCGTAGATCGAGAAGAATTGTCTGAACAAGAGGGATTCGCCGAAGCCCAGTCCCATGAGTCTGAAGATTTTGCTCCAGCAGCGACTCAGCAGATAAATCATCACGCTGAAGCTGGAGCTGAAATGCAATCCATTGCGACTGAAGGAAATAATGGCGAAGGGGATTCAGCTCAGGTGGGTCAATCTCCTCAAGTTCCTTCAGCAACCATTTTCCTCAAGGAACTCAAGACCAAGGCGGCCGTTGAATTGGTGGCTCTTGGTGAGCAGTGGGGCGTTCAAAACGCGAGTTCTCTGCGTAAACAAGATTTGATTTTCGCGATCCTCAAGAACTGTATGCGACAAAATGTCGCTGTTGTTGCTGAGGGCGTCCTCGAAGTTTTGCCTGACGGTTTTGGATTTTTGCGATCACCAGACTTCAATTATTTGCCAGGTCCGGATGATGTTTATGTTTCTCCTTCGCAGGTTCGCCGCTTTAACTTGAGAACCGGAGATACGGTGACGGGCGAGATTCGTCATCCCAAAGAAGGCGAGCGATACTTTGCTTTGCTTCGAGTTGAATCGATCAACCACGATAAGCCTGAAGTCGCTCTTCACAAGGTTCTCTTTGATAACCTGACTCCGCTTTATCCGAACGGACAGATCAAACTTGAAACTCTCCCTGATCAATACACCGGTCGAATCATGGATTTGCTGTGTCCGATTGGTAAGGGTCAGAGGGGATTGATCGTTGCTTCACCTCGAACAGGTAAGACGGTCATTTTGCAGAGCATTGCCAATTCGATTTCTCAGAATCATCCCGAAGTGAAGATGATTGTTTTGTTGATCGATGAGCGTCCTGAAGAAGTGACGGATATGTCGAGAAACGTAAAAGCCGAAGTTGTATCCTCGACTTTCGATGAGCCTGCTCAGCGACACGTTCAGGTTGCTGAAATGGTCATTGAAAAGGCCAAGAGATTGGTCGAGCACGGCCATGATGTGGTCATTTTGCTCGATTCTATCACCCGATTGGCTCGAGCCTACAATACGGTGGTGCCTCCCTCAGGTAAGATTCTGTCCGGAGGGGTTGATGCCAATGCCCTCCATCGTCCGAAGCGTTTCTTCGGATCGGCCCGAAATATTGAGGAAGGGGGATCTTTGACCATTATTGCCACCGCCTTGATTGAGACCGGAAGCCGTATGGACGAGGTTATTTTCGAGGAATTCAAGGGTACCGGTAATATGGAAGTCGTTTTGGACCGTAAATTGGCCGATAAACGGGTTTATCCGGCCATAGACATCAATAAGTCCGGTACACGTAAAGAGGAATTACTCCTTGAGCCCAATATTCTTCATAGGGTATGGGTCTTAAGAAAGCTTCTGGCGCCTCTATCACCAATCGATAGCATGGAATTTTTGCTGGATAAGATTTCGAAGACGAAAACAAATAAAGAGTTTTTGGAGAGCATGAACCAATGAAAGCTGATGTCCATCCCGAATACGTTCCCTGTCGAGTTCTTTGCAACTGCGGCAATACCTTTGTGACGCGATCGACGAGATCGGCCATTCGTACTGAAATCTGCAGCGCATGCCATCCTTTCTACACTGGCTCGGTTCGTATGATTGATACTGAAGGCCGAATTGAGAAGTTCCGTAAGAAGTACGCTGCGAAATCAAACGCTCAATAGAGTTCAGGCGATTAAGAGCTGGCTATGAAGGATCGTTTGCAGGCCATTCTTGATCGCTTTGATCATTTGACGGATCAGCTGTCTGATCCGTCTGTCATTTCTGACAATCAAAAATTTAGATCACTTTCTCAGGAGAGGTCCTCTCTTGAGAAGGTGGTTGAGCTTTCACGCGTATTCCTAGATTTGATGAGGCGCAAAGAAGGCGCTGAGGAGCTGATGAAGTCCGGTGGTGAGATGGCCGATCTTGCCTCGGAGGAGATCCGCGAAGTGAATCGTGAGATTCCTGATCTTGAGAAAAAAATTCTGATTGAGCTTCTGCCCAAGGACCCCCACGAGGGTCGAAACACATTAATTGAAATTCGAGCGGGTGCTGGTGGTGATGAGGCCTCCCTCTTTGCGGCTGATCTCATTCGCATGTACCTCAAGTACGCCAGCAAAAAGGGCTGGTCGGGCGAGATTATCAGTGAGTCGTTTTCTGAAAAGGGCGGCTACAAAGAAGTAGTCGCGATGCTTTCAGGTCCTGATGTTTACGGATCCCTCAAGTTTGAGTCAGGTGTTCATCGTGTTCAGCGAATTCCTGTGACTGAGGCTTCCGGTCGGATTCACACTTCCACGGTTACAGTGGCCATCATGCCAGAGGCTACCGATGCCGAAGTGGATATTGATGAGAAAGACTTAAAGATAGACACCATGCGTGCAGGAGGCGCGGGAGGTCAGCACGTCAACAAGACTGAATCGGCCGTGCGAATCACGCATCTTCCTACCAATACCGTTGTGATTTGCCGGGATGAAAGGTCGCAGATCAAAAACCGTGCTCGTGCGATGCAGGTTCTTCGAACTCGATTGCTTGATCAGCAGATTGAAAAACAAAATTCGGAAATGGCTGCTCAGCGAAAGGCTCAAGTGGGAACGGGAGATCGTTCCGAGCGAATCCGAACCTATAACTTCCAGCAAGAACGGGTGACCGACCATCGGATCGGACTGACCTTGAAGAAGCTTTCAAGCGTTATGGAGGGCGATTTGGATGAGATTGTTCAATCGCTCCAGCAAGATGAGTACACTCGAAAGCTCGCAGAGAGTTTGGGGCAGCCAGTTCCAACTCGACAGATTTCCTCTGATGACTAGTTATGTCTCAGCTATTTCAAAAATTGAAAGAAGCGACCGAACTCCTCAAAACTAAGAATTTTGAGAGAGCTGAGGTCGAAGCTCGAGCGTTGATGTCGATTGTTTTGGGCTGTGATGCTGCTGCGATTATTGCCCTCGATGATCGATCTCTTTCATCAAAAGAGGCTTCTCAGTTTGAGGAGTTGCTGAAACGTCGCCTAAGATATGAGCCGCTTGCTTACCTTCGGGGCGAGAAGGAGTTCTTGGGACGTAAGTTCAAAGTTTCACCGGGTTGTTTGATTCCAAGGCCTGAAACTGAAAGTCTTGTGGAAGAGGTTGTTCGGTGGATTCGCTCTCGCGGGATTAGTTCGGGGAAGATTCTAGATGTCGGGACGGGTTCGGGTTGTATTGCAATTAGTCTCCAGAAAGAACTGGGATCTGGGTTTAGTCTCACGGCTGTTGATCGATCCCCAGAAGCGCTTTCTGTTGCCAAGTCGAATGCCCAGTCCTTGGGTGCCTCGAATATCGAGTTTTTGCAGTGGGACTTGTTGAGAAGCGAGGATTTGCCGTCAGCGAATGAATGGACGGTCGTCGTTTCGAACCCGCCTTACATTCCATCGGCTGAGATTCCTGATCTCCAGGCGGATGTGCGGGATTTTGAGCCGCGGATGGCGTTGGATGGTGGCGAGGATGGTTTGCTCTTTGTTCGAGAAATCATTGATCGGTTCTGGCCGTCGTTGGCGATACCGGGTCTGTTGGCTTTGGAGCTGCATTCAACTGTGCAGAGAGAACATGTTCAGGGCGAATTTTCGAGTCTGCGCATGAAAGATTGGGTGGTAGGCCCCCATCTCTTGATGGAGAGATTGTAAGTAGTGTGGAATGATTGAGAGATCGTAAGGAATTAGAAAGAGGACTTTTGTGGATAGCTTGTTGATTAAAGGTGGAAGAAAACTTGAAGGATCGGTGGAGATCCCGCCCGCAAAGAATGCGGCTTTACCCCTCTTGTGTCTGAGTTTGCTGACGTCAGAAAAAGTTCACTTTTCGAACCTTCCCCAGGTCATGGATATCCGAAATCTGATGCAGCTGCTTCATGAAATGGGCGCAGAAGATTTGGGTCCGAACACTCTTCGTGTAGGTGAGTTGAGATCAACGGTTGCTCCTTATGAGCTCGTTCGAAAGATGCGCGCTTCGATCTTGGTGCTGGGCCCGCTGCTTGCTCGTGCGGGACATGCGGAAGTCTCGCTTCCTGGGGGATGCGCCATCGGCGAGCGTCCTGTGGATATTCATCTCAAGGGTTTGGAGGCTTTGGGTGCAAAGATTGATCTTGAGGGTGGATACATCAAGGCTCGGGCGGACCGTTTGCGAGGCGGTCGATTTGTTTTGGATTTCCCCACCGTCACCGGAACCATCAATTTGTTAACAGCCGCTGTGCTTGCTGACGGTGAGACTTGCTTTGAAAACGTCGCTCGGGAGCCCGAAGTGGTCGAAGTGGCTGAGGCACTCAACGCCATGGGTGCTCGGATTTCTGGACACGGCAGCTCTCAAATTTTGATTCAAGGCGTGAGCAGTTTGAAAGGGCTTGATTGGACGATTCAACCGGACCGCATTCAGCTGCTCACATTTTTGGCAGCGGGAGCTATCACCGGAGGAAGTGTGGAGTGCTATCCTTACCGACGTGGCACTATGAACGCCGTTCTTCAGAAGTTTACGGCAATGGGTTGTGAGATTTCTGAGAGCGATCGAAGCGTTAAGATTCGATCGCCTGAAATTTTAAATCCAGTGCATTTGGAGACATCTCCTTTTCCTGGATTTCCGACCGATGGTCAGGCCCAGTTTATGGCCTGCTCGACTCTGGCGAACCCATCGAAGGGCCCAAGCACGATTCGCGAGACGGTTTTTGAAAACCGCTTCCAGCATGTGAGTGAGCTTCGGCGACTTGGAGCTCAAATCGAAGTGAAGGGTAATCTTGCCGTGGTGACGGGGGTCAGTCATCTGAGCGGCGCCTCTGTGATGGCTTCTGATTTGCGCGCATCAGCTTCTTTAGTGCTCGCTGGTTTAAGAGCACAGGGAGAAACGCAGGTGCTGCGAGTTTATCACTTAGACCGAGGCTACGAGCGCTTTGAGGAAAAGCTTAACGCTCTTGGTGCTGAGGTTCGGAGAGTTCCTCAGTGAGAATCATTCAAGCATCCTCTCCTCAGGCTCAAAATCTTCTCAAGCAAAGAGATGAGATGAGACTTCAATGGATGGATGATTATGATCTCGAGATTCAAAAAGACTTTCGCAGATACCGCCAGGAGGGCGAAGACTTTCTTGTTGAGTGTGCAAAAGATCGCGATGGCCTTTCCCTGAACGGAGAAACGCTTTGGGTTGATCCCGCTCAGATTAAAACGTCAGGGAAGCTTCTGTCCATTGAGGCGAGGGGATTCGTTGAGTCGGTGAAGGATCGCATTGAACGATATCAGTCCGAGCTAAAACTCAATTCCTTTACCGTTGAAGAAGAGGCGGGAGTTTTATGGGGCGTTGAAATGCGAAGCTTTGATCGAGTGGGAATTTACACTCCAGGCGGTCGAGTGAGCTATTTCATGAGTCTTCTCATTCATGCTGTTCCCGCTCGAATGGCTGGCGTCAAAGAAATTGTCGTCGCCACTCCACCCAAGGATCTTGAGAATGGAGCGCGCATTGATCCTCTGATGCTGTATGCCGCAAAGTTGTTAGAGATTGATCGTATTCTTTTGGCGGGTGGAGCTCCCGCCATGGCAGCTCTTGCCTTTGGGACGGCTCGAACACAGCCCGTTCAAAAGATTGTTGGTTCCGGAAGTAATCGAACGAATGTCGCCAAGATGCGTTTAGCAGGAATTGTATCGGTTGATACTTTTGCGGGTCCTTCGGAAACAGCGTTTGTTTGTGATAAATCCGCAGACCCTCGAGTTGTAGCAGCCGATATCCTCGGCCGAGCCGATCATGATCCCAGTTCGTTGATTTATGTTTTGCATCAGGATGAAGAGTGGATCCAAAGGCTGTTGAATGGGATGGCAGTGACCTTGAACGAGGTCAAAGATCAGCAAACTCAAGAGAGTATTCGACTCTGTTTAGAAAAAAACTTTGTTTGTTTAATGGTGAAGAATATTGATGAGGCGCTTAAGTGGGTGAATCAGTTGGCTCCTGCTACTCTTTGTCTTCATGTTAAAAATCCAAGTGATCATATCAAGAAGGTTCAGGCTTGTGGCTTGTTGCTTTTGGGACCCTTCACCCCTCCAACGGCAGTTGATTTGTTTGGGGGAGCCTCTGGTGCTTTAGCGACTTCGGGAGCTGCGAAGTTCTTTCAGTTCATCTCTCCCGCTAGTTTTCAAAGACGATTTTCGTATGTGGAAGTCGATCAATCGGCACTTGAGCGTACTCAAGAGTCCTCCCGTGAGCTTGCGCGCCTGGAGGGCTTTGTCGTTCACGATGAGTCGTTCAAGACTCGTCTTGAGTGATTCTCGTTACTTAGGAACGTTTAAGGGTTGATGCTATGAAAGCTGCTTCATAGCTGTATTCTCAAGAATACACTTTTGTGGAGCCCCCCCCTGCTGCACTGCAGCAGTCTGCTGTATTCTACAAAAGAGGAGGGGCCAGATGGTCCGCGACGATCAAATGAATTCGAAAAAGCGACCGTCGATTTTTCAGTACTCTGATTATCGCGCCTTTCTTCGTGATCACTTCGCCTTCATGAAGGCCACGAATGCGTCGTATTCGTTTCGCACCTTTTCTCGATTAGCAGGCTTTAGTTCGCCTAATTTTTTGCAATTGGTTTATGACGGCAAAAGAAACTTATCGAATGAAAGTGTTGAGCGAGTGGCGAGCGCTTTTCGTCTGACCAAATCCGAGACGAGTTTTCTCAATAGTCTGGTTCGATTTAATCAAGCCGACACGAATGAAGAGAAGAACGAGCAGTTTGAGAGAATGCTTCAGCATCGCCAGTATCGAAAAATCCGAATGATTGTGCCCGATCAGTTTGAGTACTACTCAAAGCCCTATCACATTGCTTTGCGAGAGCTTGTGGATACCGCAGACTTTCGAGAGGATCCCGAGTGGATCTCGGAGCGGCTTCGCCATCAGGTTTCTGAAAAGGAGATTCGCGAAGGGATTGAGTTGCTCTTGAAGCTTGGCTTTCTGAAGAGAGTGAATGGAAAACTGGCGCTCTCAGAATCGAGTATGTCGACCTCGCCGGAGGTGTCCTCCTTGGCAGTGATGAATTATCACAAGGAGATGCTTCGAATGGCTGATGAGGCTCTCGAAGCGGTTGCTCCCTCCGATCGAGACATGAGCTCTGTCACCGTTGCAATTAATGCTCAGCAAATGAAAGAGCTGAAGCGAAGAGTCACTGAGTTTAGAAACTCTTTGCTGTCCTGGCTCGATTCCTCAAACGAGAAAAAGGGCGAAGTCTTGCAGGTCAACTTTCAGGTCTTTCCTCTCACTCGACGCAAGAAGGAGGAAAAGCGATGAAGTGGCTAGCTCGATTGTTGTTGGTCTGCTTGTCGGTCGCCCTTCTGTCAAGCTGCGGAGGAACGGCGACAGGAAATCCGGGAAACAATATGGGCGAGTCCCCTAGACCATCGGGTGAGGGGTGCGATCCCGATCCGTTCGTTTGCCCCGATGACACGCTTGTCTACAGGCAGGGAGCCAGCTGTGAGTTCGATGCGTGCCCTTGAGAAGTTTTGTGAGTGAGTAAAGAGTAAGGAGGTAAGTGAAAATGAAAGAAGGAAATCTCTATGTCACTTACATCTCGTCAAATCAAAGATTCGATCTACTCAGTCGTTGGTCTGCTTCTCATTACGGGTTGCGGTTCCGGCGGTCGAGTTCGATTAGAGCTTGATCAATTCAAAAACTGCGCTGAGTTGTCGTCGTACTATAAAGATGTTTCAGCCAAACTTTCGAGCCCCGATTTTCCTCAAGCCGTTGGCAGTCCTGTCAACCAAAGTGCTGAGGGGGGGCGCAGTTCTCAAACCCAAGCTCAAACGGGTCTTGAAGAGGGCGATGTGGCCAAAATCCAAGGCAATATCTTGGTCACTTTGCAGTATGGAAAAGTTCATCTGGTGAACATCTCAAACCCTCAGGCGATGTCGGTCCTAAAAACCTTTGATTACACTTCGGATTCCAGCAACCTTCAGCAAATTGTGATCGTGAATGGAGTTCTTTTTGTCATTGGGACTTCTTATCTTCAGACCCAAAGCCTTTTTGTTGATGCGTACAGTCTCACGGCACCCTACAATAAGATCGCAGCTCATTCGATTGATGGTTGGTTTGAGCAGCTTCGTGTTTCGGCGGATCAATCTCAGATTTACCTTTTGACTTCGAAGTATCCTGATTTACTTTCTGGTGTTGCAAGTGCTGAGGCTTCCATTGGCAAGGTGGTTTCCGGAAGCACACAAAAGCCTTCTTGTTTGTGTGACGATCTCTACTACGTGCCCTCCGATGCGATTGCGGAAAGTCCCTCGATTTCACATATCCATTCGCTTTCAACCACCAATCCGACAGCTCCCTTGAATCAGCAGTTTTCAATGATCGGAGCGGGCGCTGTCTTGAGAGCCACGGAAGAGAGCTTCTTGTTGGCCTTTGAACTCGATCAGAGGCCTGCGATTGAGCTCATCCCTTTAGGAGCGCCGAGTCCCATCATCGCATCGGCCAATCGTTCGAAGTCCCTGATTGTGATGGCTCAAGAAGAAGCTCAGTCCTTGCAAATCAAAGCCGCTGGCCTCATTGACGGAAGTGTCATCAGTCAGTTTTCGATGGCTTCACAGGGAGACACCGTGAATGTGTTTTCCTATGACGTCGAGACCTCCGCGGTCTCTGTGATGCCGGGTGTGGCCAGTGCGAGCAGTGATAGTCGGCCGCAGCAGCAAAGCATTCTCACGACTCTTCAGGTGCAAGAGGGCGCTCTGATTGAGACCCAGCGAATCGATGAGCTCGGAGTAGGAGAGCGTCTCTTTAGTGCCATGTTCGGCGGCTCACACGCTTATGCCGTGACATCCGATGTCGTGATTTTTTCGGACCCTCTTTACTCTTTTGACATCAGCAATTTTTCGAGCCCTCAAGTCGTTGGAGAGCTCAAGATTGACGGTTACTCGCAGTGGATGCATGAAACTCCGGCAGGTCATGTTTTGGCCCTGGGCCGGGAAGCTCCGAATGGAAACATCGGAGGGATTCATGCAAGTCTCTTTAGCTCAAACGCCCAGCTCGTGAGCCGTCAGATCATTGGAACCTCAAACACCTTCTCAGAGGCGGTTAACCCCCTCTTCCGCAATGAGGGTTACAAGTCCTACCTCTACGATGCGCCGGCTGGCCTTTTGTTTCTGCCGACCAGCTCTGCGAACTTTGGGTTTGAAGGACGAGCTTGGACGGAACTAACGGTCGCAAACAAGGTCGAGATCTTCCAAATCACCGCCTCAGCTGTTGTGCCGATGGCAACGATCTCAACAGACCACTACGTGAATCGGATTTTAAAGGGCCTTAATGCCTACTACTTCCTCAATGAAGGAAAGGTCTATGCCCGTAGTCTGGCCAACCCGGCTTCGGGTTTAGGCACCGTCAGTCTCCCCCTCTAGGAAATCAGGCTGGGGGCCCCTTTTTGGGGCCTTCTAGCCTTGACTTCACCCTTTTAGGCCACCTAGCTTAACGCGCATGACTGGAGTCCGTATACGAGATGGTGAGTCCTTTGAAGGGGCTCTTAAGCGTTTTAAAAAAATTGTCGAGAAGGCCGGAATTTTGACTGAGCTTCGCAAGCGAGAGCACTATGAAAAGCCCTCGATCAAAAGAAAGCGCAAAAAAATTGCTGCGCAAAAGCGTGGTCAAAAACGTCCCCGATGATCGCATTCGCCGATAGAATCACGATTGAACTCAAGGACGCAGTTCGCGCCAAGGACCAAGTAAAAATGGATGTCCTTCGAGCGATGAAGTCTGCTCTGACTTACAAAGAAGTTGAGAAGAAGCAGACTGGCGTCTCTGAAGAAGAGGCGATCGCTGTCTTCAACACCATGATCAAGCAGCGTCGTGAATCGATTGAACAGTACGAAAAGTTCGGGCGACCTGAAGCTGCTGAAAAAGAAAGATACGAGCTGTCGGTGATTCAATCCTTTTTGCCCCAACAGCTTACGCCTGAGCAGCTAAAAGGGCTGATCTCAGAGGCGATTGCCGCCTCAGGAGCAAAGTCTCCGCAGGATTTGGGAAAGGTGATGAAGGAGCTCAAGCCCAAGGTCAGTGGTCGAGCTGACGGCAAAGAAGTGACCGAACTGGTCAAAGCTGCTCTTTCCTCCTAGGTGTTTTTTTAAAAATTGAGGGGTTCATTTGAAGTCGGAAATCATAGATTCCATTCGACAGTCTTTGGATATCGCTCAAGTGATTGGCGAAGTCGTTCCCCTCAAAAAGAAGGGCGCAAACTATTTTGGTTTATGCCCATTTCACTCTGAAAAATCAGGATCGTTTTCCGTAAGTCCGATGAAGCAGTTGTTCTACTGCTTTGGATGCCATGTGGGTGGAGATGTTTTTAAGTTCGTTCAGCTCTATTTCCGCTGGGACTTCCAGCAGTCTCTCGAGGAGCTAGGAAGGCGAGCAGGAATTAAGGTCGACTCATTTCATTCAGACCCCTCTTGGGATGAGGGACTTAAGATTCTTGAACTCGTGGCAGACAGTTTTGAGGAGCAGTTGCATTCCAAGGACGGTCAGGACTTTCGCGACTATCTTAAGCATCGAAAGATACCCGCTAAGATCGTTGAGGCTTTTCGCTTAGGCGCTCATTTGGGGGCTTCCGACGCTATCTCCAAGCGATTGCAAAAAGAGGGTCTCTCTAGGGATTTGGCGACCCAGTTGGGCGTTTTAGGTCGCAGCCAGGGGGGCGACTTTTATGACCGATTTCGAGGCCGACTGATGTTTCCCATCATGGATGAAAAAGGCCGCCCAAGGGGTTTCGGGGGCCGTAGCCTTGGTTCTGAGGAGCCAAAGTACCTCAATTCCCCGAAGAGCCTGTTGTTCGATAAAAGCCGCCTTTTGTATGGCATGCATCTTGCTCCCCCTACCGTCGCGAAAAAGGGGTATTCAGTGCTCGTCGAGGGGTATTTAGATGTTATGGCCTTGCATGAATTCGGGGTGACCAATGCCCTCGGAGCCATGGGCACGTCATTGACTTCCGAGCAGATTAGACTTCTGAAGAAGTGGAGTAATCGGGTGATCTCGCTTTACGATGCAGACAACGCTGGGGTTTTGGCGACTGAGCGAAACTTGGGCAATCTCTTGCGTGAGGGTCTTGAGGCAAAGGTCGTGATTTTGCCCATCGGTAAAGATCCAGATGCCTTTCTTCACCAAGATCATGAAAAACCGGAGGAGCTCAAGAAGGGCCTGAAGGCGGCTTTTGAGGCCTCGGTGTCGGCTGTTGATTATTTGGTTCAAAAGAATGTTTTGTCTGAAAAAGAGCCGGTTCAGCGGGCTCGAAAATTTAGTGAGCTCGTCAAAATGCTTGATCAGATGCCTGATGAGATTGAGCGGACGTTGTATAAGAAGGAGCTCGCCAAGCGCTTTGATCTTAGTGAATCCCTGCTTTTAAAGGCTTCTAAGGCGGATGCTCGACCTGTGGAGCCTTTTCGGCCTGCTTTCAAAGCTGCCAAGGGCTCTGAGGGCCGCTGGGAGCGTGAAATGCTCAAGTATTGGATCCAATATGCCGATCGCGCTCAGGGGGCCTTGACGGACGTGGTTCCCTACCTAAGTTTGAAGAACATCTGGGGCCAGCTTCTCAGTAAATTGTCCCAAAACGGCCTTGAGGCAAGACAGCTAAGTCGTCTTGAATGGCTCAATCTCGAGGATCCTGAAATGCAAGATCCGCTGGTGCGGGATGCGGTTCATCAGTGGGCGATGGAAGATTTGCCCGAAGGCAGTGGCGTTGATTTGACTCGTGTGTGGAATGATCTGCTTCGAGGATTGAGAAAGGAATTTTACAAGGACTTCAGTCAGCGAATTCAGCAAGAGCTGATGGAGGCCGAGAAATCTCAAAACATGGTGCGGGTACAGGAGTTGCTCGCACAGAAACGTGATCTTGCTCGTGTGATTAAAGCAGCCTCCGATGAAGGGGCCGTAGATTCGAGCAATTCTTAAGGAAGGACTTCTTATGAAAGTGAAAATGAAAGCTAAAAAAGTAGTAAAAGTTAAAGAAAGCAAAAAGCCAGCTATCAAAAAAATTGTAAGCGTGAAGTCTTCTGACAAAAAAGCAGCCGCCAAGACAGCTGCGGCTCAGAAGGATTCAGTGAAGAAGCTTTCTAAGGATGCCTCCAAAGAGAAAGAGCTTCTGAAAAAGGGCAAAGCTGTTGCCGAAGAAAAGTCTGAAGATGCGATTGTTGCCAAATCCAAAATGGCGACACGCAAAGGTCAAAAAGAACTTAAAGAAGTGAAGCAGCTGATTCATCTTGGAAAAGAGAAGGGCTACCTCACATTTGAAGAAGTGAACGATGTTCTTCCTGCGGAAATGACCTCTGAAGAGGACATTGATGATGTCATGCTCATGCTTGATGAGATGGACATCGAAGTTGTTGATGATGCTGAGGACTATAAGCCTAAGGCAAAGTCAGGAGCGGCCGCTGGTGAAGAGCCCGCCATTGATTTTGAGGACGATGAAGAAGAAGACGATTCAGCGGTCCGAAGCAATGACCCCATCCGTATGTATTTGCGAAAGATGGGTCAGGTCTCGCTATTGACTCGAGACGGTGAAGTTGAAATCGCTAAGAGGATTGAAGAAGGCGAGAGCGAAGTTCTTAGTGTTGTTTTGCGATCTGACTTCGGTATCAAGGAGATTTTGAATCTCGAGGATCGATTGAAGCGAAAGACGATTCGCGTTGGCGATGTCATCCGAGGTTACGATGATTCTCAGCAAGAGCAGTTCAATGAGCAGGCTCAAACGGATCGTGTTTTGAAGCTGATCGCAAAAGCTCGTCGTAAGTACGGTGAGCTCAATGATATTCGCGGCCCTGTAGCGGCTGCTGGTAAGAAGCTCTCCGAGGATTCGAAGAAGAAGATTGAGAAGATCCGTGATGATATTTTTGAGGTTCTCAAGGAGATC
Source organism: Bacteriovoracaceae bacterium (assembly GCA_040381435.1). GTDB lineage: Bacteria > Bdellovibrionota > UBA2394 > UBA2394 > UBA2394 > JBEIHI01. The sequence continues at coordinate 13,140 of JBEIHI010000012.1, forward strand.
GATCTCAACCGAAAATTCATTAACAAGATTTCGGCGAAATTGAAGAACCTCGTCAGCCGTATTGAAAAGTCTCAACAACTTGTCACGGCTGTTGAGCGAGCATTGCATCTCACAGAAGATGAAATCAAAGATCTCGTTGTGACTCTCGATAAGGGTAAAGAGGATCCCAAGAAGGTTTCTCAAAAGCTCAAAGTCGAGCCCGAAGCTCTCGCTCTCAATATCGAAAATTACAAAGCGGCTGCGAAGCGGATTCGAATGATCGAAGACGAAGTTCACTTGGACTCAGGTGAAATCAAACGAATTCATAAGCTGGTGAAGAACGGAGAGCTCAAAGCAGAACGAGCAAAGTCCGAACTGGTGGAAGCTAACCTGCGATTGGTGGTCAGTATTGCCAAGAAGTACACCAATCGAGGTCTTCAGTTCTTGGATTTGATCCAAGAAGGAAACATCGGTTTGATGAAGGCGGTCGATAAGTTTGAATATCGTCGAGGATATAAGTTCTCCACGTATGCGACCTGGTGGATTCGTCAGGCCATTACTCGGGCTATTGCTGATCAGGCTCGAACCATCCGTATTCCCGTTCACATGATCGAAACGATTAACAAGTTGATTCGAACCTCACGACATTTGGTTCAGGAGCTTGGACGAGAGCCCACCCCTGAGGAAATCGCTGAGAAAATGGAAATGCCTTTGGCCAAAGTTCGAAAGGTCTTGAAGATCGCCAAGGAGCCTATCTCTTTGGATACTCCAATTGGAGAGGAAGAAGATTCACATCTTGGAGATTTCATCGAAGATGTGAATGCAACGTCTCCTTCGGATGCTGTTGTGAACTATAATTTGTCCGCTCAGACCCGGAAGGTTTTGGCAACTTTGGCTCCTCGTGAGGAAAAAGTGCTTCGAATGCGATTTGGAATTGGCGAGAAGTCGGACCATACTTTGGAAGAGGTGGGTCAGGACTTCGAGGTCACCCGGGAGCGTATTCGTCAGATTGAGGCCAAAGCTCTGCGTAAACTGCGACATCCCTCTCGAGCGAAGAAATTAAAGACTTTTATTGAGTCTGTTCTCGGGAACAACAACAATAGCAATAGCAATAGCTAAGTCTGAAGGGCCTATAGCTCAGTGGTTAGAGCGGCCGGCTCATAACCGGTTGGTCCCAGGTTCAAATCCTGGTGGGCCCACTTTGCACTGACCACTCGGCGTCGCCCAAGCCCTGTTTTGATTGTCTTAAATCACTCAAAGTTTCAGCTTGAGCTTTGAGGCGATTGCTCGTTTTATGGGGGCAGCAAGGAGAAAGCTGTGGAAATTAAGCCCGATGTGTTCAAGCGGTCTGTCGAATCACTTTTAAAGCTTCAAGATATCGATGCTCAGTTGTTTAAGTTTAAGTCAGAGGTTTCCACCCTACCTCCCGAGTTGCTTCAACTTCAAACGAAGGTAGCTGACTTGGATCGAGCGGCCAAGGCGGCCGATAAACAGTTTCGAGATATCGATCGTGAACGTCGAGCCATTGAGCTTCGAATGCTCACCTTGAATGAAGACATCAAGAGGGCTGAGGGCAAGCGACGTGAGCTTCGGAACACAAAGGAAGAATTCTCGGCAAATAAAGAAGTCGAAAATTTTCAGAAGAAGTTAGCTGAAGGAAAAGCAGCTCTGGATGAGAAGACCGCTGTGGCGACTCAAAAGAGTCAGGTGCGAGATGATAAGCTCGCTGAGTTTTCTAAGTTGGATGCTGAGCTGAAATCTCAATTGAGTGCTCGTGAGGAGCGGCTCGTCTCAGTAAAAGGAAACATCGATAAGCTTGAGACTCAGCGTGATAGTTTTATCAGCCAGGTTGATGATGTGGTTTTTTCTCTTTATGAGAGGGTACAGCGAATCCGCAAGGGAAGCGGCTTGTCGCTTCTCAAAGACGGTATCTGCACGGGTTGTCATGTGACTATTCCCCCTCAGACGTGCATGAAGCTCTCTCGAATGAATGAAATCATTACATGTTCGAGCTGTTCCCGAATCCTCTTTCCCTATGAGGAAGTCCCCGAGGCTTTAAGGCCTCAGTTTACGGCCTCTGCAGCCTCCGCGGCTGTCCAAACGGCCACTTGAGAGGGCCTCTTAACCCTGCTATGAAGTTGTCGATTTGATTGATGGCGGATAACCGCTGGAGAGGGCCTTGATAAGTCTTCTCGAGAGGAAAGTCCGGGCACCGATTTCTGCTGTAGCTGTTAAAGGCTGCGGTGGAAGGAGAGTCTCCATACAGGTTAACGGCCTGGGCTCTTAAATCGACAGAGATAAGAGCACGGAAAGTGGCACAGAGAATATACCGCCGATGGCTTGCAGCGATGCAGGATCAGGTAAGGGTGAAAACGCGAGGTAAGAGCTCACGGACTTGTCAGGTGACTGATGAGTCGCAAAACCCTATGGGGTGCAAGACCAAATGGTGGTCGCAAGGGCCTCTTCAGGAGGTTCTCACAGTAGACTCGCTGTGGTTCACTGTCTCTTCGGAGGTAGATGATGCGATCAAGGTCGGTCGCTTGAGCGTTTGGGTAACTGAACGCCTAGATTGATGGTTATCACTTTTGCCGAAAGGCAAAAGAACAGAACCCGGCTTACAGCCTTCAATCAAATCATTTCTCTTTGGTGGTTTTCATCCAGTTTTGGCGAAAGGGTCCTCGCAGACGTTGTGCTCTTTCGGTTTTCGCCTTAAGCCACTCTTCGGCCTGAGCTCTCACTGCGGGATCGGTACTGAAAAGTTTATTCGTCATTTGCACTCCCTCCATCAAGCTGTCCGGGTGAAAGGGATTGTTGACGAGTGCTTCAACGATACGGTCAGCCGCGGCCTCAAGGGAGATTCTTGTCTGTTTTGGAGAAGTGTCATCTTCATCGAGATCCATATTAATGATTCGCGATGATTCGCTTAAGACTCCGAATACCGCGATATCGGCTTCTTCTGTACTGTAGTAGCGATTATCTGGAACAACCGTTCGGTCGACGAGTTTAAGAGTTCGTTGAGCAGCGTAATACGAAACCACAAAGCTTCGGCTGAGAATGACTTGATCCAAAACCAGCGCGAAAGCGAGTTTGGCTTCTCGTTCTGTAAGCTTTTTGCCTTTGAGAGCTTCAAAAGACTTCATCATTTTATCGAAGTCTTGGTGGAATTCCTTTAGATACTCCTTATTCTTCTGCACAAAGTTTCCGAAGTTGTTGAGATTCTCAACGGGAGAAGCTCCTGCAAACCGTGGATCCTGAAGATGACGAGTGAAGTCCTTAATCCCTTGCGCCAATGTTGCAATAAGCTGCAGATGGGTGACTGATGACTTAACGGCCTCAGTACACTTTTCTGGCGTCGGTTCTTGCGCCTGAGCGCAAAACGGAAAAGATGTGGCCACTGCGATGACAGAATAGAAACCCAAGTTTTTTAATGATTGCCACAAGTTCATACCATGATCTCAGCAAGGTCTATGCCGATCAGATTGCAGGGCTCAAAACCTCTAAATCAAGCAAAATCAGAGGCTTATATGATTCCGCAAAGGGTGAGACGAGGCCCTCTTGAGGCTCAAGTGCCTCACTTATCGATTGGAGGCATTTCGCGGATCGAGCCAATCTCTTAGGGCAGAGCCAAAGAGAGCCAAAGAAAGAGTGAAAAGAAACAGGGTTAAGCCTGGAAACACGGCTAACCACCAGGCCTCTTGAAAATGGTTCTTAGCCTGGCGCATAAGCTCCCCTAAGCTTGCCACGTTAATGGGCTCGCCAAATCCCAGGAATGAAAGAGCTCCCAAAACAATGATTGTTGAGGAGAGATCAAACGGAAAATAGATCAACAGGGGGGTCAAAGAGTTTGGCAGAAGATGTCGAAAGAAGACTCGACGACGTGAAGCTCCAAGACCCACGGCAGCCTGAACAAACTCCTGATTTCTTAATCTCAAGAACTCCGCACGGGTAAATCGGCAGTAGGGAATCCAGCCTGCAAGGCACATCACAAACAGCAAAATCCCGTAGCTCTGATCAAAAAAGGCTAGAAGGGTCAGCTGCAGGAGAAAGATGGGAAAATTGCCCACAATCTCCATAAACCGAGACAGGAACAAATCCATCCAACCACCAAAAAAACCCATGATACCGCCGATCGTGCAGCCGATCAGCATGCAGATGAAGACCACGGAAAATGAAAAAAACAGCGAATTTCGAATACCATGAATCAATCGAGCGGCGATATCTCGGCCCACATAATCAGAGCCTAACCAATGCTCTGCGGAGGGCGGCTGTAAGTTGGATATGAATTGATTGCCAATTGATTTGACGTCTGGCCCGTGAGGAATGATGGGGCCCCCTTCAAATGCAATCCATGGAGCGAGCAGAGCCATGAGAATAAACAATGCAACCAATGCTCCCGCGATCCATGTCATTAATCCCAATCTCTTCATCGATTAGCGGCCCTCAAAGTCAATTCGTGGATCTACTAAAACATAGAGAAGATCCGACAGAAAAATCCCAAACAAAGACAGAAAGGCCACGATCGTAAAGTTGGCCATGATGACCGGATAATCTCGTTGAAGGAGTGCATCAAAGGCGAGGAGCCCGAGGCCTGGAATGGAAAACAGACTTTCAACAATAACGCCCCCACCCAAAATGCTTGGGATCATCGCACCGATGATCGTGACAATAGGAATGAGCGAGTTTCGAAACGCGTGCTTTAAAAATACTTTCGATTCAGACAATCCTTTGGCTCGAGCTGTTCGCACATAGTCCTGATTAAGAACCTCTAAGATGCTCGCGCGTTGCTGTTGGGTAATGAATGCTAGGGTTCCAAGAGAGTAGCAAATGCAGGGAAGCAAAAAATGAGAGAGGCGATCCGCAATTTGCTCGAACCCCGAGAGATACTGGTAGTCGTCGGATTGAATTCCACCCAGAGGAAAAATATCTAAAAATTCTGGGCCCGCAAAAAAAGTCAGAAGTAAAATGCCAACGACGTAGGTGGGAAGAGAGTACATAGCAATCACTGCAAAGGCGATGCCTCGATCCCAAAGGGAGTTTTGTCGAGCGCCACTAAAGAGTCCCAAGGGAATTCCAATCAAAAGAGCTACAAGAATCGAAGAAAGTCCGAAGGTCAAAGAGACCGGAATTCTCTCGGCAATCTTGTCGATGACTGGACGACGATCATTAAACGAGGTTCCAAAATCTAGTCGAACGATTTTGCCCACCCACAGCAAGTACTGCTCGTGAATGGGCTTATCGAGATTAAACTCCTTGAGGAGCTGTAACCTCTGCTCCTCGGAGATAGCAGATCTGTCTGACAAGCTTCCCTCTGCGGATCGACCCATTTTGGCGTCGATCGGAGATCCGGGTGCTAGTTGGAGAATCACAAATGAAACAACGGTGATTCCAAACAACGTGAAGAAAAGCAGCCCGATTCTTTTGATGAAGTAAGCTTGCAAAGTCGGATTTCCTATTTCGCCAGTTGAGCGCCTTTGAAGACCTCTCGGCCCGGAGGAGTGAACCAACGAGTAGGATCAAGACCGAGCAAGCCTACAGGCAATACTCGTTCAAATCGTTTCGTTCCCACGAATAAATGAGGTCGTTCAAACAGGAACAAATAAGGCTGCTCATCCGCAATGATCACAGACATTTCTTGGTAGAGCTTGTTGCGAGTTTCACGATCCAAGGTGAGTCGAGCCTTCTCCATAATCTCATCCACACGCTTGTTGGCGTAAGCTCCCGCATTTGAGCCGCCGTCTTTCTCTTGGGTTGAATGCCAAATTTGATAAGGGTCAGAGTCGAGTGAGGAGGTCCAGCTCATCATGATGGCATCGAACTTTCTCTCTTGGCGCTGTTTCAGGAAGACGGTCCATTCCAGCGTTCGGATATTCATCTCAACGCCGATGTCTCGAAGCGATTGTTGATAAATCAGAGCTATTCGTTCGCCCTCGGCTGAGCCGGCTCCAAACAAAATCTGGAAGCTCAATCGCTCATTGCCTTTGGTCAAAATGCCATCGCTACCTTTGGTCTTCCATCCGGCTTGAGCGAGCAATTCAACTGCCTTTTCTTTATTGTAGGAGATTCCTTTGACTGAGGGGTCGACATTAGGACTTCCCACGGGGAAAGGTCCAACCGAAGGGGTCAAGAGATCTTCAAACATCGATTTGTTAATCTGATCTCGGGGCATGGCATAGGCCAAAGCTTGGCGCACTTCCTTCGATTGAAAGAGCGGCTTCTTCAGGTTCCAGGCAATGTATCGATAGCCGTTTCCATCGGCTGTGCTGTATTTGATTCGATAGAAAGACTTCTCAAATTCCGGACCTTTGAAATCTTTCAAAAACTGAGTCGGAGTTGGTTCCAAGACGTCAATATCACCCTTTTTCAAAGCGAGAGCTGCGACGGCTTGATCGGTAATAACTCTCAACAATATTCGTTTAAAGTTGTTCTGATCTTTGAAATAATCCACCTGGTTGCCCCAGTAGTCGGCATTCAATTCGAGTTCAATGCTGCGACCTGAATCCCACTTCGAAAACTTGTAGGGACCGCTTCCGACAGGAGCTCGATTCGCTGCGTTGGTATTAATGTTGCCCACGGAGTAGATATGTTTGGGCAAAACTTCAATAAGACCTAAAATAATAAGATTGCGGAAGTAGGGACGCTTCATGGTGTATCGAACGTGATGAGGCCCGATCACTTGGCATTCTTTGATGTCAGCGAGGTAGTTGCGAAGCGCTGCAGAATCCGTCTTCGGGTTCATCAGAATGTCGTAAGTGAACTTAATGTCTTCGGCCGTGAGAGGCTTTCCATCATGAAACTTCACATCTTTTCTGAGATAGAAATCATAGGTCATTTCATCTTTTGAAATTTCCCAGCGTTCAGCAACTCGAGGCTTCGCTTCGCCTGACTCCACATCAAATCTGACAAGAGTATCAAAGATGTTTTGATAGACATCTCGGGCATAACCGTCGTTGCCAACGATGGGGTTGAGGCCTTCAGGGTTGGCGGTAAGCCACTGAACCTTCCAGTCATTTTTGACGACCGGACCGTCGTAGGCGGCATAGTCCCCTGACGTCGATCCGCTTCGGCGCTTACAGCCAGAAAATCCAAGAATGATAATCCCTAAGAAAACCAATAGATGCTTGAAGTTTTTCATGGAGAGACATTAGCGATCGACTTTGCGCGGATCAACCGAAACAAAGCCTAGGAGGCTAGTTCCCGCCACAAATAGTATTCCCAAAGCCAAAATCGACATCCGAGGATTGCCCGTGGTGTCCTTTACAAACGCAAAGATGGAGGGACCCAAAATCGAGGTCATTTTTCCGGAGAGAGCAAAGAATGAAAAATACTCAGCCATTTGGCTCTTAGGAATGAACGACGCGAAGATAGAGCGAGGTAGGGCCTGAGAAACGCCTAAAACGATTGAAACGAGCACTCCGAGGATTAGGAAGTCGGTGTTGGTCTCCATTGTCAGTGCAAAAATGATGATGCCAATCCAGGCAATCAAGGAACCCATCAGGACTTCTTTGGCCCCAAACCACTGAGCGGCCTTCGTCATCAGTAACGTGAAGGGGAGGCCGAGGAATTGGACGATGAGGAGTGTTCCAATCAAGGTGGATTCAGCCAATTTGAGGCTCTCCTTACCATAGATGGATGCCATCGAAATCACCGTTTGGATCCCGTCATTAAAGAGCGCAAAGGCAATCATGAAGAGCAGCATGTTTCGAGATGAGGCGACACGCTTCACCATGCGCTTAAGATCTGAGAACTCTCGGCGCAGACTAAAGTCTGATTTGCTAGCAGGCGCTCTCTCTCGAATCCAGAGCAGAGCGGGAACCGTGAAAATCGCCCACCACACGCTGACGGATTGAAAGCTTAACTGAACTGCGGCCTTTTGGCTTTCAAAGCCAAACCACTCAAACTTCATGATGAGTAAGAGATTGATAGCGAGCAAAAACCCTCCGCCCACATATCCCCAGGCAAATGCTTTCAATGACAGCGAATGGTACTCATCTTCTTCACCCACGGAATCAATCAACGAATTGTAAAAAATAGTGCTTCCGCTAAAGCCG
>JBEIHI010000013.1:0-20560 GCA_040381435.1 Bacteriovoracaceae bacterium
AAGACCCCATGGGTTCACATTGATTTGGCCGCCTCGGAGAAAGAGGGTGGGCTCGCGCATACCGACTCCGTGTTCACAGGATATGGAGCCCGCTTTGCAGCTGAGTTTATTGAGTCGTATTTCAAGGTTTGATGAGACTTAGACTACAGTGCAATGCGCCGTGATTTTTTGGCTCCTCTCTGCTTTGGGTCAATTTTTGAAGTGAGTTACACTAAGAGATATTCTTAATGCCCGTAGGATGCGGGTGAGGGGGGATTCTCGGATGAAACTCGTCAAATTCGTTTATGTCTTTTCGACATTGGCTGCTTTGCCACTTCTTTCTAGCTGTAGTTTGGATGAAGCCACAACTGGCGGAGGCGGTGGAACTGGCGGTGATGATGAGCAGGAGAACATTCCCTCGACTGAATTCTTTGAGGTTCAGGTCAACACATCGTCTGAGTGGGATGTCGTCATTTCGAAGAACGGTGATGGCTCGACAGCTTGCCGTGCCCAGTCAGGAGAAGATGCCTTTTGTGTGGTCGACATGCCTGAGCTCGATATGTTTTTCCGTGGCTTTACGATGAACGATGCTCTTCCTGGAGATCTGTGTGAGTATCGCCGATTTGTTCCCTACTTCTATAACATTGCCCCTGTGGGGGTCATTCCAGGTGCCGTGTTTTATGAAGAAAACTCCGATGGAGAGTTGATTACGCCCGCGACGGCTGTGCCAAGTGGAGTGGGAGCGACGGCGGACATTTGGTATGCCATTGCGGGTCGATGGTACACTCATAATCAGCTTTACGGAGCTGCCGCCACAAGTAAGGACGATCTTCGATGTCCGTTCGACTATACAGATATCTTTATCAACGGCCGAAACTGCTGCCCCTATTATTACACCCTGATGGTTCGAAGTAATGGAGAGGTAGAAAACACTCCAGGTACTGAGTGGGGTGGAAGCCTTGCCAATTGTTTTGAAGGTCCTGGTATGGATTCTTATGACGCCAAGGGTGAGGATGAGCTTCCAATTGATACTATTGCGGCGGTGGATCCAGACGAGGGTCTGCTAGGAACCTTTGAGGTGACGGCTCCGATTCAGAAACCTGAACTGGATCGACCTCAAATCTATGCAGCCAATCACTATAAATCTTCCGAGCATTCCGGATCGGTCCCAGGTGCACTTTCTGTGATCCAGAGTTACAGAGATTGGGGTAGTTCTGCCCACTATGTCTACGAATGTCTGGATGCTTATCATGAAGTGGTGGCGCGTATTCGTGTGGTTGCGCGCGAGTGGAATCTTCTTGCTGAGTATCAGAAATTGATCGCAGGTACTTCCGGCAACTCTGACTCAGAAGGTCAGGAAACAGATCCTGCAAACTCCGAGGCAGACTCGGAAACGGAACCCACCAGTCCTTACAATGATTATCCCGATTGGAAAGATATCGAAGAGGCCGATGACAGCTTATCCTATTCTTTCGATGATATGGGAGCGGGTTATCAGTTCTTTGGCTTTGGCGATTTGTCCACAGTGGATTCAAGCTCGGCACCGGGAACTCAGTCGCTCCTGCCAGTGCTGATTCCTCGTAACCATGATCATTACATAGGTTTTGCTGACTAAGCCTTTAGGGTCCGCCAAAAAAATGAAACCAGAAACTGGGATTGCCGGGTGTCATGGCCCATTCGGTCAGGCCTCTGAGGAGAATGCCTCCGGCCAAAATCACGCCGATGCTTTGATCGCCAACAGAGGCCATCCAGACAAGCGTTTGATTGCGCCACGAGCGCTGCTTGAGAAGCTCAATGACCTCGAGACTTTGCCCTTGTGAAAATGGCTCGCCTAAATCAAAGAGGCTGAGTTTCTCCTCTAGGGTCAGCAGTCCCTGAGCGGAGTGCGCATCGAAGAGCAGCTTCTTTCTCCACTTCATTTGCTTCTTAAGATCTTGAGAGCCCTGGATCTTTTTGACAGAGCGAGCAATGGAATCGATCGCCATAAGCTGAGGATAGTTCACAATGCGATCCTCGAAACGTATTCGTAGCGTAGCTGCTTCGAGGGCAGCGACAAACAGAGACTCCACTTGGGATCGATCAATAGAAATTTGCTCTCCACGAGCCGCTGCCTGTTCGACTAACTGGGTGAGTGGTTCCCCAACTCTCTCTTTCATCTGGCTCAGAACGCGAGCATCGAAGCGTCGAGGGAGCTCGACGAAGAGTTTGTTTTTCACAAATTGAATACAAAAGTAATACGCGGCACAAAGTCCTGTCGCGCCGAGTGCTTCCGTCGAGGTCACTTCAATCTCGGGATGTAGAGCTGCAGCAGTTTGCCAGAGAGCGAGGACCACTAGAGTGTTGAGGGCAGTATTCATCGAGGCTCGGCGAACATACGTTCCTTTGCCTGACAAAAATCGTGTCAAAGCCTGAGGAGGATTTGTTGCCACGATATGAGAGAGAATGGTGATAATCGGATCAATCGCCGTATTGACCCAAAAAGCGTGGGAAAACGCAGCATCCCAACCCAGCAATCCTCGTGAGGCTTCAACGCCAAAGAGAAGCCCCAAGTTGGATGCTCCAATCGAAGTCAAAGATGGCGGGATTTGGGTCCAATCTTCTTGAGTTGTTTCACCGACAAGCTGCTGAATGTTCTGACGGCAATGCTCCGAGGCGGAGACCTGCTCCTGGATCAAACACAAACTGCCAATGAGAAATAAAAGAGATCGATTTATGATTATCATCTTTACGCGTTCCTGCGAGGTATCAGGCCTAGATTGAGCACCAGAGCTCAATGGTTGGCTTTCGTTTCAAATAATTATGGGACCCAGGTTTGGCCCAGGGGGTGCCAAATATCAAGAAAATTCTCAGTTCGAGGACTTCATCTTGCTCTTGCCAGGGGGACTTGTCAGTCTGTCGCCTGAGATGGAGCCATCCAAGACCAGTCCAGCCTTAACCCCAAGCCAAACGGTGGCTTTGGAGGTCCTTCAGGGTACCCGCAACGTGTTTCTGACGGGAAGTGCTGGAACGGGAAAGAGCTTTGTTTTGAAGCGATTCCTGGAGGCTCAGGAAAAGAAATTGCCAGTGCTTGCGAGTACGGGAGCCGCCGCGATTTTGATTGGTGGGAGAACGTTCCATAGTTTCTTTGGTTTGGGGATGATGCAGGGTGGTCCTGAAGTTGTTTTCTCTAAGGGTGCGCAAAACAAGAGCCTCAAAAAGCGACTGACAAAGCCCACCACTGTTGTGATCGATGAAGTCTCGATGCTCTCCCATGAGGCTCTGGATGCGGCCGAGCGGATCGCTCGATTTCATCGAGATTCTCAGGCCCCTTGGGGAGGTCTTCGTATCATTGCTGTTGGAGATTTTGCTCAGCTGCCCCCTGTCAGTCGGGGTGCTGCTAAGGAATGGGCCTTTTTGGGAGAGGCTTGGGCGACGAGTGAGTTTCAAAGTCTTGTATTGAATGAGTGCATTCGAACGGAGGACTCAGAATTTCTTCAGGTCTTGAATGAGATTCGTGAGGGGCATTGTAGTGATGAAGTGACCGAGTTTTTGAATTCTCGAGTTCTTGAGAATGTCGATGTGGATGTTCCCAGGATTTTTTCCCGGCGGGACCGTACAGAGGCTTTCAATAACATGCGTCTTTCTCAGATTGATGATGATTTGCATGTTTTTGAAACGAGCTATGCGGGCGATGCCAATGCCATTGAAACTCTCAAGAGAGAGGCTCCGATTCCAGCTCGTTTGGAGCTCAAGGTTGGCGCTTTGGTCATGATTCGAAAGAATGACTCAAAGCTCAAGTATGTGAATGGAACCTGTGGAAGTGTTCGCAAGATCAAACGTGATTATCTGATTGTGGCGACAGCGAGTGGTGATGTTGAGATCGAGCCGTATGCGTTCTCGATGCATGATGAGATGGGCAAAGAGATTGCATCTGCTGTGAATTTTCCGGTGACTTTGGCATACGCAACAACCATCCACAAAGTTCAAGGAGCCACACTGGATCGCGCACATGTGGATTTGGGCCAGATTTGGGAGCCGGGTCAGGCGTATGTGGCCCTGAGTCGTGTTCGCCGAGCCAAAGATTTAAGTTTAGAACGTTGGTCAGAATCAGCCATTCGATCGGATGTGATGGTTCGAGAATTTATGGCCGGGATTTCTTCTTCTTATAAACATCAAGCGTCCGCGGGCCATACGCATCGATACTCTCGGCAATAAACTTGTGAAAATCAGAGTCCAATGATTTCAGTAGAGGCGCTCCTCCGTGAAACAGAGAGAAGCCGATGGCATAGAGATGGGACGGCTCTCCGGCAAACTTTTTGGATTTAATCGTCACTTCTTCAAGGCGGCTGACGAGCTTGGGCTGTTGAGAAACAAAGTCCTGATAATAAAGTGTACCCACGACATACAAGAACTGCTCAGCCATTCGTGGTCCGGCAGGAAGTCTAATGACGTCGAAGCCAAGTGCGGAGGAGTCGATGATGGCCTCGGTCTCATTGGGATCGAAGATGAAGACGAGGCGGGGTTTGGATCGTAGGAAACGCTCAACGGGAGATCCTCTGAACTCGCGAATGAGACTCAAAAGATGGTCGTGGGAGACCGCCTCGAGGTTCACTGAATTGTCGCTGAGATAGCGGACCAATGGCTCGTCAAGAACCAGCGCTTTGGACTCCTTGAGGTATTCCCGGCGAGCCTTTGAGTGAGAGGCGAAAGAGGCCTTTAAGATGCTGGCACAGGTGCTCAAAATTCCGGATGCTTCGACCCGGCCTGAGCCCAAAAGCGACAATAAGATGAGAGAAATAAAGAACTTGAATCCCGCGCGCCGCATAAATCCCTGACCTGTTTGTAATGCATTCAGGGAAGGTCTGCAACGGCCAGGGCCAAGCAGATGGAATGACTTCAGTTTTTAAAGAACTAAATTGACAAAAACGCCCCCAGAATGTGATTTCGACGGGTTCGATATCACTATCGATTCTTTGAAAACGCGGGGTCGTAGTTCAGTTGGTTAGAACGCCTGCCTGTCACGCAGGAGTTCGAGGGGTCGAGTCCCTTCGGCCCCGCCATTTAATCTGCGCCTTTTTCCCTCATCAATCGTCACTTTCCGCTGCTCGGGGATTCATGACCCCATCAAGGTCTATTCACCCACTGCGCTGCTCAAGTTCCTCGTCTGAGGAAAAAATTCTCGATTAAATTGGCATTGCAATTGAGGGAAAGAGGCGAAGATTAGATCACGAGGTTGTTGAGGATTTGGATCTCGACCTCCTGCGTGACAGGTTCCTGGAGCGCATGGACTTGCAAGCGGTGAGTGAGCAAGGCGAACGAATGAGACCTGACTAAATGTCAGGTCGAAAGCGCAGCATGGAGGGTTCGAGTCCCTTCGGCCCCGCCATTTAATCTTCGCCTTTTTCGGTTCAGACTTTCTTCACAAACTCAGATTTGAGATTCATGGAGCCAAAGCCCTCAATGTTGCAGCTAATGTTGTGGCCGTTTTCCTCTTCAATGAGTCGAATCCGTTTGACCTTGGTCCCCACCTTAATGGAAGAGGCCGAGCCTTTGACTTTGAGGTCCTTGATGATGGTGACTGAGTCGCCATCTTTAAGGATATTGCCGTTGGCATCCTTTACCTCAACGATTCCAGTTGATTCGGAATCTCCATCACTCGCAGCTGAGTTCTTTGATTCGAGCGACCATTCATGAGAGCACTCGGGACAGGTCCAAAGCGGACCGTCGGAATAGACGAATTCGGATTGGCACCGGGGGCATGTTGGCTGACTCGACATTCCGAGACTCTAGCACTTTCGAATTCCGGTGCCGAAAAGAAACGGGGCCGACTCGTTGAGCCGGCCCCTGGGATGTTGCTTTTCGTTATACTGAGGTTGGTACTGAGTTGCTAAGAGATATTGCAGTATCCGTGCCTGCCACAACCTCATTTAAATGGATTTCCGACGATCACTATGTGTCCTCATTCAAGTGGACAGACGCTCTCTGGTCGCCACATTTTTTCACTGACGATTTGAGTTCTTCGAATGTGTCATCGCAAGAGACTTGGGATCCGTGGATTGAGCTTCTTTGAATTCATGCAGAGGAAAGAACTGAAGGCTGAGATTGTAGATCGCATCGGCTGTTGAATCTTGTCCATATCTCAAATTGAAATCCTCGAGAAACTTGAAAATCTCCTCAGCGGCCAGCTTCACTTTTGATGCAGGCATGGAGAAAGTCAGATTGTAAAATTTCCGCTGCTCTGTGGGGAGCTCATCCAAGGAATGAGCTGCCTTTTTAAGCATCGTTCGATGAAAGCCCCGGACAAGCTGGCTTTCAGTTTCCTGCTCCGATTGTACAAGGCCTTGGGTGACGTTCCAGTTCCCGTCTGTGCCCTCCAGAATTTTCAGCTCCTTGAGAGAGTTGAGATGGTCCTCAATCTCTTTGGTTGAGACGCTGAGCTCGCCGGCAATCTCGCTCATCGTTGAGCGAGACCATTGCGACTTGAGTCCCTCCATCAGCAGACTGATCTTCCAGTTGTGATAGAAGCGATAGTTCTCATAGGAGAACTTGCGGACATCTTTCTTTTCTCGAAGTGTATCGAGCTGCTTCCAGATATAAGATTTTTCGGTCTCTGTTTTTGCCTGGGTGAAATGAATGAGTTTTTTAAAAAACTGAGCTTCAACCCCTGAGAGGCCAAAAGCCTTGGCGAGTTTGCCGGCGATTTCCTCTGAGATCTTTCTCTCACCAACAATGATCCTTCGGATGTAGTCGGGAGAGCCAAGTCCAATCTCGCGAGCAAAGCCTCGCGTTGAGTAGTTTCCTAGCTCTTTGAGTTGATTGATCTGATCTGAGATAAAGGCGCGAGCATCGACATAACTAAAAACATTCGGCTTCATGCTTTATTGTGATTCCGTCGAATTCGAAGGGCAAGTCCAAGCAGAAGGCTCATCGTCATCGCCATCCAAGCAAATGTGAGCAGATTCACGGAGGGGCTTCCCAGTGAGAGGGAGCAAGCTGGTAGGGCCGAAGTGGTGTTGGAGCCTGAGGCTGATCTTGGAGATGAGATGACTTTTTCTGATCCGTGGCGCCCATTGACTGGGTTCTCGAGCCCATTGCCCGTGAGAACGCCCGCAAGAACCGCTCCAAAGTAAAGAGTTCGGCCTCTAGTTTCGCCTGTACCGGGAACCGGCAAAATGACTTGGTAGGAGCCCACGTTGAGTCCAGTGCCCTCTGGCGCTGAAAAGGTTCGGGTCGTTAGCGGCGGGGTCTCATCGCGAGGGCTCAATGTGGCCGTCGTCGGACCAGGAGCTGCCGGGCCCGGAGGAGAGGCTCCATCGCCTGGCTCAGCCTCGTCCGGTCCGCCAGGGACAACCGCCATGAAGTAGTTCACTGGAATATTGAGCTTATCCCCCGTAGTCAGATTTATTTGCCTTAGAGTGGTTGTGGTGAGCGATGAGTTTGTAGTTGTGATGGAGAACTTGTAAGTCGGTACGGAAGCGATATTCAGTTCAAGCGGGGGTTGATTTGCTAGAGATGCTCCATCTTTGTCGGTGGTCAGAAGCGGAACCAACTGCTCGCTCCCATCAGGATTCTTAACGATCAGTGAGACCGAAGAGGTCGAATTCGGCGGCGGAAGGGGAGTTGAGATCTCAACCGTAGCTCCGAAAGCTGCAAAGGGGAGAGCAGATAAAAGAGTAACGAGCAGTCCCAAAGCGGACCGCGTGAAAAACCTCAAGACTTGTCGATAACAGACCCCCCACAGCATCGCTTTTATTGTATCGCAATTTGATGGATCCTCCTAAGTCCCTGGAATGAGGAAAGAATCACTTTAGATGCGCTCGAGTTTCGAGGGTTCGAAACTCGAACTCATCAGAGAGCGAATCTCGGCATAATCTCCATAAATCCAAAGAGTGTCCCCGTCCCTGAGGGTTTCCGTCGAGTCGGGGTTGAGCATTTTGTGCTCATTGCGCTCGATACCGAGGATGATTCCTTTGACGCGCTCTCTGAGGCCGCTTTCCCGAAGGGTTTTTCCCGTGAGCTCGTGGCTTTGAGAAAGTTGAAACTTACAGAGCCGAAAGTGAACATCCTCAACTGTTTCCTCATGTCTCTCGCTCTGAAGATACGTTTCGAGTTTTTCGAGCTGAGCATCGGTCCCCAAAATCACGACTCGATCAAAGGGCATAACTCGATCATCCCGAGTGGGAGCGACGATGTGACGATCTCCACGATTGATGGCAACGATCGAGACCCCAAAGTTCTCTCGAATTCGAATCTCCTGCAGTGTTAGGCCCGCGTGTCGAAACTGCGGATGAATCTCAAACTCAACAAGGTGGGCATCCCAGAGCTTTGGCTGATCATGCGGACGTCGTCTTGATCCTTGCTGTTTCGGGTGAGGTAAGCGCTGGGCCAACTTAATAAAATACGGTGTGGCAAATGTTGTGACCGCAGCGACAGAGACAGCAAGAGAGTAGAGCTCGGATCGAATGACTCCCAAAGTTAATCCCAGAGTCGCCATGATGAAGGAAAACTCACCGATTTGACCAAGGCAAAGCCCCGCCTGAAGAGACGTTCTTCCGTCCTCGCCCCCAAGTCTCGCGCCCAGAGCTGTGAGTCCTTTCTTTCCCACGACCGTGACGACTGAAATCAAAAGAATCAGAGGGATGTTGCTTACAATTTGCTGAATGTCGACGAGCATACCAATCGACACAAAGAAAACAGCGCCAAACAAATCTCGAATCGGCTTCAAAAATCGTTCTGCTCGCTCACCTTCAAGCGTTTCGCCAAGAAATGCTCCCATCAAGAACGCTCCGAGCGCCGCTGAAAATCCAAACGTGCTCGCGAGCACAACAAGGCCAAGACAAAGCGCGAGGGCGAGAATCACTCGGACTTCGTCGTTGAGGTAAGAGTGGATCATGCGATAAAGTCGAGGAGTGACCCAAAGTCCGAGGGGAACAATGATTCCGAGGAAGGCCGCCAGAATGCCCATCTCTTTCAACAAGGCGAGCCCCTCAAGTTGTCGTGAAATGGCCACAGTCGAAAGCAGAGCCAAGATAATCACGGCCAGAAGGTCTTCAATGATCAAGACGCCAAAGACCAAACTGGCAAAAGACTGGGTTTTGATCCGCTGCTCGTCAAACGCCTTGATGATAATCGTGGTGGATGAAATGGAGAGGATGCAGCCTAGAAAAAGAGCATCCATTGAGCTCCAGCCCAACAAGCGCCCCAGCCCGAATCCAATCGCAATCATGAGAATCACCTCAAAGGAGGCGGCCACCAAAGCTACTCGGCCCACGCTTAAGAGCTTTCGAAAGCTGAACTCAAGTCCGAGTACAAACAAAAGAAAGACAACGCCGAGCTCAGCCCAAATTTGAATCCCTTGAGTCTCGGTCACTGTGGGCGTGAATTTGATGTGTGGTCCCACCAGAATCCCTGCAATCAGGTAGCCGAGGACGATGGGCTGATTCAAAAATCGAAACAGAATGGCAGCGCCACTTGCGGCGGCCAAGATAAGCGCCAAATCCACAATCAGCTGAGGCAAATGCATCAGAGAAACTTTACCAGATCGATGAAAGATTTAAACTAAGAGAAATGCGGAAGGGTCCACAAAGAATCGTCTGTCTGACTGAGGAAACTACGGAGTGGCTCTATCTTCTGGGAGAGGAGAGCCGTATTGTTGGCATCAGCGCGTACACTGTAAGGCCTGAGCGGGCGAAGAAAGAAAAGCCAGTTGTTTCTGCTTTCATCTCGGGCAGTGTCTCCAAGATTTGTGCGCTTAAGCCCGATTTGGTCGTCGGTTTTTCGGATATTCAAGGAAATCTAGCAAAACAGCTGATTGAAGCTGGCCTCAATGTCATGGTCTTTAACCAAAGATCGATCGAAGAGATTTTTTCTGTCATGGAAACTGTCGCTGGACTTGTGGGTAAGTCTCATCGAGCAGAGGTCCTGATTTCAGAAATGCGCGCGAGGATTGAGGCGATCCACAAGAATGCGGCCAAGCGCGCCTATCGGCCCAAAGTTTTTTTTCAAGAGTGGGATGAGCCCATCATTTCCGCAATTCGATGGGTTTCGGAGGCGATTGAGATTGCTGGTGGGGAGGACCTTTTTGCTGAAACGCGCATGAGCTCTTTGGCTAAAGATCGCATTGTCACGGCTGAAGCGGTTCGAGAGCGAAATCCTGATCTCATCTTGGGCTCCTGGTGTGGGAAGCCTATGGATTTTGAATGGATCAAGACCAAGCCTGAATGGCATGAGGTCTCTGCCGTTCGAAACAACAAAATATATGAAATTGATTCAGCGGTGATCTTGCAACCTGGCCCTGCTTTGTTTCTCGAGGGAATTGATCGACTTTCAGAAGCGATTACTTCTTTTTAACTTCTTGTTCTTTCAGAATGTATTTCGCAAAGAGAAAGATCACAAAAGCGACAATCAGAAAATCAATGAGAGCTCCCGCGACTTTT
This sequence comes from Bacteriovoracaceae bacterium, assembly GCA_040381435.1. GTDB lineage: Bacteria > Bdellovibrionota > UBA2394 > UBA2394 > UBA2394 > JBEIHI01. Next base: position 10,395 of record JBEIHI010000013.1, read on the forward strand.
CCATAAAGAATACCGCCGTAGGAGAGCTCTCTAATATTGTCCACATTGGCCGCTTTGAGGGCGGGTTGGAAGACCATCGGCATTAAAAGATCATTCACAAGACTTGAGACCAAATCGTTCAACTTCCCGCCAATGATGACCGCAATCGCAAGTCCAATGACGCCGTAATTTTTCAGAAAATTGGTGAATTCTTTGAACATCGGTTACTCTCCTTTTGCAGGGCTCACTCTCTTGAATCTTTCAAAAAGTGTCGAGTCGATTTCCTGGAGTCTGGCTTGAATCTTGGGAGCAATCTCTTTTGTCATTAGCTGTGAGATTCGAGACTCACTCACATCAAAACCGTGGCGCTGAAGAACTTTGTCGAAATGAAAATCTTCGAGCTTTTTTTCGAGCTCCGGCATGATCTCTTGTTTCAAGATATCTTTGAGAGGAAGTCGAGGTTTTCGAAAGCCTTCCTCTTTCAGTTGCACGCCGATTTCCGATTCATCATGACCCAGCAGAGCGAGTCGAATGATCGCGAGATTACGATCCGTAAAAGTCTTTTCCATGCTTTCGATAAACTCATTGAGAGTCATAGGTTCACCAGGATTGAGATAGGTGTCTGAGTTGTCATGTTTTCGAGTTGAACTTCCCTCGAGTGCCATGTCGAGCTGACGAAGGCTCAGGAGCAACCAGTCTCGCTGATCAAGCTTGGCCTGGGATTGCCCCCTCTTAGATTTGAGCAGGGCCTTTCTGGCGGCCTCAACTCTCACTTCAACGGCCGGCTCGCCTGTTTTTGAATCGACGGCACCTTCCAGCGTGACACTGGAGGCGCTCATGAGAATCTCAGCTCCTCGCTTCTTGAGCTCGGCCGGGATTTCCGCTTGGCTGTAGCCTTCAACGAGGAGCCGAACAATGACCTGATCACGCACGGGTAGACCTGACAAAAGCTTGTTCAGGAAATCTTCGAGTTCAATATCGCTTTCAGCCTCGGAATCATAACTGGGTTCAAAAATCGCTCGGCCATCCGCATCTCTTAAAGAGTCATCCTCCAAGCTGACCGTTATGGCTCCAGGTCCCCGTTCAATCGTCAGCTTGGTTTCTGTTTCCAAAGCCTCGGCGTCTTGAAACGAGTACTTCGCAGCCAGCTGAAGCATCACTTCTTGGTACAACTCCTCGTCCGTCGGAGGAGATTTGCCTTGTGATTTAAGATTAAAGACAGCCTCTGAATAAATCTTCGCTCGACGAGCGCTTGCTCGATTGCCAAGAGGCTTGTGATATCTCTTGAGATTGGAAATCACAAAGGCCAAAGGCGTGCTGCAAAATGTTTCGAATTTGGTCTGGCTTGTTGGATCGTAGTTCTCAAGGCACTTGAGAAGTGCAAGAGCAAACTCCGATTTAAGATCATCCTCAGTCAGTGAGGGATGGAGTTTTTTAAGGCTCAATCGGGGTCGCATCTTTTCGTAAAGCTCAACGAAGTAGTGTTCCCACAGAATGTTTCGGCTGAGTTGCCGCTCCTTGGTTGATCTGGCTCTGAGATAGACATCCCAGGCTTCTTCGATTCGAGTTTGGTTGGAGGCTTTTTGTTCCGCTGTCAGGCCCTTCAGAGTCTGCGCACAGGGAGTCGATGAGCTCTCAAGTTGAAGCGAAATGAACAAAAGAATTAAACTGCCGTAGCTCACGCAACCTCCTCGAAATTCGAAGCGCGAATCCAATCCCTAGTCCTGATGTGAGCAAGTTTTATACCACGTGAAATCAGTTTAAAATGGTTTTTGGGCCGGTTTTAGGGCGCTTTGCTGTATCTCTCACTCCCAGCATTGGCGACTCAATGGGGCGCCTGGAATCAACCTTGGAGTCCCAAAATCCAGCCTTCAGCTTGGGACTCAGAGGGTAGGGCGTAATCAATGCCTCCGGTGCTCTTAAGGATTTCAAGGGCCCCCAGCGCGAGGATCGCTGAATCGGCCCAATCGGGTGACGTGGAGTAAAGCCTTGGGAGTTTTATGCCTCTACGTTCTGAAAAGTCCCGAATCAAAGCTGGCTTTCGAGCAGAAAATCCAAAGACCTTCTTCCACATCAAGGTCGGGAAGCCTTCAAGCAGCAGAGGCTTCCTGCTGTTAACCCCGGACGGCCACAAAGAAAACCAAGAGGTGTCGGCGCCGAGATCCTGCCAAACTCGAAACGTTCCTGTTTGAATGTTTCGTTGGGCAGGTGTTGTCTTGAAAACGGATTGAGCCTTAGCGATTGAGTCGCACAGTCGCAGGGGAATCAGATCCTGATCTTCAAGATAGCGGCGGAAAAAACGCTCAGCTCCAGCTTTGCCGCGGCCCTTGAATTGATGAGCCTTTGCGAACTCCTGGGTAAGATGGCTTTGCGGAATCTGAAGGGAATGGGGGAGTCCTAAGACCGAATCCACAATGATCCAGCCCTGGTCTTTCTCGCTGATTTTGGAATGAGTGAGCAATCTCGAGATCTCGCTCAGAGAAAGACCCGACAGACCCCGACTCCACGAAGAATGCCAAACATGAATCCAGCTTCTTCGATGCTGTCGTAGAAAGCAAAACGGCAACGATCGATAGGAGCCGTTTTTGGTGGCTCCCGTCTGATCAATGCCAAGAATCCATCGTGGGTTTCTACTCCTGCGTTGCTTCAGGACGAACTTCCTCGGGGCGCAGCAACTTCGTTGCTAGTGTCGACAATCGAGAGCGCTCTCCTGACCGAAGAGTCACGTGACCAGCCAGATTTTGATTGTTGAAGCGAGAGGCTGTAATCGCAAGTCCATTGTTCGAGTGATTGAGATGGAAGCTATCAATCTGATCCAAATCTCCGAGCAGAACAACTTTTGAGCCTTCACCGGCACGAGACACAATCGTGAGAGCTTCAAGAAGAGTAAGATTTTGGGCTTCATCAATCACAATCAGGGCGTGATCCCAGGTTCTTCCTCGCGCGTAAGTGATCGATTGAACGGTGACAAAGTCCGACTTCATGATCTTTCCAACAAGCTCTCTAACTGATGTGCCATCACTTTTGGCAATCTCAGTAAGAGTTAGCGCCTTGAGCTTCCGGTTTTCAATTCCATTGGATCGAAGGGTCAGCTCAGAGCCTCTTCCGTCCTGAATCAGCGTGAAGATTTTTGCGAAGTTGTCTTCAAATGGTTTCATGTACTCCGAAAGTTTCTTCTCAAGATCTCCAGGCAAAAAGCCTACATCTCGACCTGTAACCTGATTGGGTCGAGTCAAAACGATTTCTTTAAACTGAGCTCTGTCTCCTTTGTAGAGAGCGCTCTGAGCCAGCGCTGACATCAAAGTCACCAGCGTCTTTCCCGTTCCAGCGCCACCTGCCAATGTGACGAGCTCGACTCGAGGATCGAGAAGAAGATCGAGCGCCATTAGCTGCTCGGGATTTTTGGGAGTCACGGGGAGACTCGGGATTTCTTTTCGGGGGCGAGCAAAGCCCATTCTTCCTTTATCCAGCCGCTGCCATCGATAGAGCAGGCGCATCGGAAATGTGTTCTCCGCTAAGTCAAAGCGGTCGGATGAGTCCTTGATTTTGAAGTAGAGAAACTGATTGTGATAAGGCTCAACATTGGCCGGAAATCCAAGCGCAATGGCTTCCTCTAAGGTGAGTGATCGTCGATCCTCGCGACCAATCTCCATTGCTTGCTCTGCGGAGACTTCAATCACCACAGGTCCCTCGATGAGTTCCTTCATGACTTGTGGGTTCACTGAACTGGTCACTTCTTGAGTCGTGATGCCAAACGATCGAGCGATGTTTCGAACGTTTCGATCTCCCGAGAGGATGACCACATTGCGGTGAGGGTTTGATTGTTGTAGTTCAACAGCAAGAGCCACGATGCGAGCGTCTACGCTCAGGACTCCGTCTTGACGGGCATACTCAAAGAGACCTGTTTCATTAAGGAACTTCTCAGTCACTTCAGTGATATGGAGGCTTCCCCCTTTGTTGAGAGGAGCACCAGTCAGATGAGAGAACTTCTCCATCAGGGCCTCGATTTCCTTTGAGGTGTGGCGAGCCATCAGCGAGCGATCATCTGACATTTTTTTGTGTCGATCGAGTTCTTGAGCAATCACTGATCGAGCGATCACGACATCCTTGTCTGAAAGACGAGTCAGTAGCTCGGGATCGGAGTAAAAGGCGTTTGTGTCGACGACGAATATCTCCTTCGACTGCTCCTGAGCTGTGTCAGAGATTGCCTTTCGACATTTCTTGGGACTCGCCAGAACCGCCCCGCCAGTGAAAGAAATTAAAACAAGACCTAAACCGAAGTTAATTGCTTTACCCAACCTGAACTCCCTTCCAAGTTTCGGAGTTAACCGCTGCCAACTCTGTATCAGATGATTTAAGCGACTGCAAACAGCTTGAGACGAGAAATCAGAATAAAAAAAGGGGAGATTTCTCAATCTCCCCAAGGACTTAACTCATGGTTAAGATTTCTTAATTGAAACTGAATTCCTGAGCGGCGCTTGGCTGAACCAGCCAAGAGGCTGCGGGCTCGAGGCTCACATCCATCTCTGCAATGCCCTCTCCAATAGAAACGGCCATGGTTGTGGTTTTGAATCCAGGAGCCGAGAACTCGAGCTCGTAGCTACCGGGATTGAGAAGCTTCACATAGTGGCCGAGTTTTGAGGGTCGGCCCTTTTCATCGCCATACTTCACACCTTTGATTTTGATGCTGGCGTTAATCAGCTCTCCTGTCGAGGCATTGGTGATCTGACCTCGAGCCTGAGTACCGGATTGAAGACGATTGAGCATATACATCCAGCCCTGGCGTTGTCGTTCAACCGTGATGTCTCTCCATTTGCTGTAGCTTGGCTGAAAGCCTTGGCTCGAGGAGTTGACTTCGATCACATAAGCAATGGTGCCAACTTCGTTATACATCCAGCTGATGTCCTCTCCGTCTACGGGATAGAGGAGTTCCCAACCGGTTCCGTAGGAGTAGGTTCCCTTTCCGGTGTCCTTGACAAGTTTTGACGCCAGAGTTTTTCCGATGCTTTTGAAGAGTTCTTCTTCAGGAGTGTACTGGCCTTTGCAGCCGTAGGGAGAAACTACCATTTCACTATAGGAGTGGTACGAGATGTTGAGGGTCATATTCTCTCGTTTGACCAATCCCATGATGGCTTGAGTTTCTGGTTCACTGCCACCTGATTCACCCCGAAAGGTATCGCTGCCTTTGCTTCCACTGCTTCCTCGGCAAGCGCCCCATTGAAACGGATAGTTGCGGTTGAGGTCGACACCCCAGATTTCCCACTCATCTCCTTTGGCGTTCTTTCTCCACCAGTTATCCTCACTCCAGACAATACTGTTTCCATCAGGATTGAGTTGCGGAATCACCCAAATGGCCATGTTCTCGAGCCATTCGCGAACAAAAGGCATTTCGGCATTGTCGAAATTCTTGGTGAGAAACTGAATGATATCTGTTGTGACCTCAGGGGTCATGACTTCTCGAGCATGATGCATCCCATTAAAGAGAATGCTGGGTTTGAGCTCCACTGAATCCTGAGTAGAAAGTCGAACGGCATAAATCGGAAAATTTTTATGAGATCTCCCAATTTCAACGACATGAACGATGTCGGGGTAATTTTCAGCCGCTTCCTTGATGAGTTGAGTGATTTCATCGGGAGTGAGATAGCCAGTTTCAACAGCGGAAGGTTGAACCTGAATCACTTGAGGGGAAAGCCCCATTTCTCGAAAGCGTTCGAGCTGCTCTTCATTCACAACAATGTCGACTTCACCTTTGGTAAGGTCCTGACCAGCGATGTCGAGACTTGGTGGAAGTTGGCGAACATTAAATCCGTCCTGCTTCGGATTGAGCCGAATGATCATCTTTCCATTTGAGCTTGCGTTGAGATTGATTGTGCCAACAGAGAGTGCGAGCACAGATAACAAAAGTGTCTTCATGAATTTCTCCCCCTCACGAGTGTATCTTAAGTCTCTGGAGAGGGCTTCTAAAACAGCCTTGCGCTTTGCGCTGTCGACACGAGTTAAATTTGATTCTCTTCAGAAGGTTCTTTGTCTTAGAATCAAAGTTAAGGAGAAGAACTCATGTTTAAACTTTTGTTTGGGACAACTGACGCTTGGGGACCTTTGGCTGCGCGATTGGCTTTGGGAGGTGTGATGCTTCCTCATGGATTGCAAAAGACGATTGGTCTCTTTGGTGGGCATGGATTCTCCGGAACGATGGAGTCCTTTCAAGCCCATTTGGGATTGCCCGGGATTGTGGCCTTTTTGGTCATCATGGGTGAGTCGGTGGGAGCCTTGAGTTTGATCTTTGGGTTTATGACGCGTTTTTGTGCCTTCTCAATTGGCCTCATCATGGTGGGAGCTGTGCAGATGGCTCACTGGCAGCACGGCTTCTTTATGAATTGGTTTGGCAATCAGCAAGGTGAGGGGATCGAGTATCACATTTTGGCGATCGGATTGGCGCTGTCTTTGATTTTTTCCGGCGCTGGAAAGTTTTCTCTCGATCAAAAATTCTTCAAGGCTTAAGGCCATAGGAAGGAGACTCTGATGAAACTTTATTACGGACCAGCATCGTGCTCGATGGCTTCACATATTGTTTTGAATGAATTGGGAGTTCCCTTCGAAGTGGCTCGCGTCGATTTGCGAGATAAAAAAGTCGAGGGTCAGGACTTCAGCAGTTTTAATCCTAAGGGGTATGTTCCGGCTCTTCGTCTCGACAACGGCGAGCTTCTTACGGAGGGTGCTGCGATTTTGCAGTATCTGGCTGATCAAAAGCCGGAGCTGAAGCTGGCGCCAGCCTGGGGGACGATGGAGCGCTACCGACTTCAGGAGTGGCTCAATTATATTGCGACCGAAGTGCACAAGAATTTCAGCCCTTTGTGGAGAAAAGATTCATCGGCGGAAGTCCGTCAGGCCGCGATTGATGTTTTGAAGAAGCGCTTTGATTTTTTGACCGCGACACTTTCTAAGAACACGTTTTTGCTAGGAGCTCAGTTTACAGTCGCCGATGCTTATTTGTTCACAGTCCTCAATTGGTGCCATTATGTGAAACTCGATCTATCACCATGGGCCGTTTTGCAAAAATATGTGAATGAGATTTCGGCGCGTCCCTCCGTGGTCGCCACTCTCAAGGCCGAGGGATTACTTAAAGCGGCTTGATTGAAGGCTTCGTAGGGCGGAGGTTTTGACCACATCCCCACGATGGATTCTCGGCCGACGATCCGATTCCATGACTTGGCTTTGGGTTCGTTCGGGCTGACACAATAAAATCTTCCATTTGTTTCGCCCGATTTCGATGGGATCACTCACCACTCGAAGCATCGACTTTCTCATTTGAGCATCAACGCCCTTTGGATCTTTGGAGAGGAGTAAATGCGAGTGCTTTAGAAATCCACGCTGAGAGCCGATCCATTCAGAGAATCGTAAAAACCAAAGCCCCGGGATCTCAATGGGCTGGGAGGAATGACACCAGTCTCTTCCTGTAGTGAGAGGGCAGGATTTGTCATGAAGACATGGCGAAAGAGAATGCCAGCCGGAATTGCTCTCAATCATTAAGTTTCTAAAATGAGAAAGCCCCTGCGCTTGAGATCTCACCGCGGGCTCAACACAAAGCAAATGCTTCGCTTTGGTGACTTCCAGCAGTTTGATCAGTGATTGATCGGAGTTTCCCGATTCCTCGTTCAAAAAATGTCCGGATAAAATCCAATCTACTTGAGGCAAGGCCTTCATCTTTCCAAAGGCGTCTCCTCGATGAAGGTTGATTTCGGGAGCGGCCTCAAATCGTTCCGGCATCGTGGCGTAGAGACGCTCCATCAAAAATTTTCCATGCTCCATGATTTTGGAGTTCTGATCTATCCAGTGTAGCTCAAGCGGCGGAACCTTTTGATCGGAGTGAATGAAGCCATGGATCAGGCCCATACTCGCGGTCCCCGGGCCTGCACCAAGGTCCAAGACTTTGAGTTTCTTCTGAGCCGGCATCAAAGACTTCAGAAAGGGCGTCAGGATGCTGAAAAACTTAAAGGCGTGGAGAGGATAGAAATAGAGCAGGTAGGCGGATTGAAATCGGGCGTGATCAAAATAATGATGAATGAGCCTGCTTTGGCCTCGCTGCTCGGTAAACAGGTCCGAGAGCTCCGAGACGCTGGGTGCGAAGAATTCAAAGTCTTTACGGTCAAACTTGCGTCCCGACCGGCCCCGACGTTTGGGTGGCAAAAATGTTTCTAAAACATACTGAGACACGATGGAGTCAAAGAAGCTTTCCCAAGCTTTGGTAGGGGTGATCGACACGCCTCTGGTGTGCCTGAAATCGCCTTCCTTGGCGAATGGAAAGGGGCTTAGTTTTAGACATCAATTGGTGGACGAAGGGGCCTTGGGTTTCTTAGGCTGCTGGTCTATGGCAACAAAAATTAAAGTGAAAAATCCAGTAGTTGAACTTGATGGCGATGAGATGACCCGAGTGATTTGGGCGATGATCAAAGAGAAGTTGATTTTGCCGTATCTGGAGTTGCCGATTCAATACTTTGATTTGGGGATGGAGTATCGGGAGAAGACCAAGGACCAGGTGACCATTGATGCCGCAAACGCGATCAAGGCCGTTGGTGTTGGAATCAAATGTGCAACGATTACTCCTGATGAGGCTCGAGTGAAGGAGTTTGGTCTTTCTGAAATGTGGAAGTCTCCCAATGGAACGATCCGAAACATTCTGGATGGAACGGTTTTTCGAGAGCCCATTATTTGCAAAAACGTGCCTCGATTGGTTTCGGGTTGGGATAAGCCCATCATGATCGGACGCCATGCCTTTGGGGATCAGTATCGAGCGACTGATTTTGTTGTGAAGGGCAAAGGGACTTTGACGATCACTTACCAGCCACAAAGCGGTGAGGCGATCACTCATAAAGTCTATGACTTCAAGGGCGATGGGGTTGCGCTAGCGATGTACAATACCGATGAGTCGATCGCGGGATTTGCTCGTTCATGCTTCAATATGGCGCTTCTCAAAAAGTGGCCGCTTTTCCTTTCGACGAAAAACACCATTCTCAAAAAGTACGACGGTCGCTTCAAGGATATCTTCGAGGAGATCTATCAGCGTGAATACAAATCGAAGTTTTCCGATGCTGGGATTACTTATGAGCATCGGTTGATCGACGATATGGTGGCTTATGCCATGAAATCGTCCGGAGCTTTCATTTGGGCCTGTAAGAACTATGATGGAGATGTTCAATCAGACTCCGTTGCTCAAGGCTTTGGTTCGCTGGGGTTGATGACATCCGTGTTGCTGTCGCCCGATGGAAAAGTTGTTGAGTCTGAAGCTGCGCACGGCACAGTGACTCGTCACTATCGAATGCATCAACAAGGCAAGAAGACTTCGACCAATCCCATCGCCTCTATTTTTGCGTGGACTCGGGGTTTAGCTTTCAGAGCCAAGATGGATGGTAACGCTGAATTGACCAAGTTCTGTGATGCTCTTGAAAGCGTCTGCGTTGAGACTGTTGAGTCGGGCAAGATGACCAAAGATCTTGCGCTTTTGGTTCACGGCGAGAAGGTCTCCGAGGGGCAGTTCCTCTATACGGAAGACTTCTTGGATGCTGTTGCGGCGAATCTTTCGAAGAAGCTTGGAGCTTAAAGTTCAGAAGCCAGTTGTTTGAGATCGGCAACAAAATTGTCGATGTCCGACTCTTGAGTGTCGAAAGAGCAAACGAGGCGGATCTCGTTGGTCGCCTCATTCCAAAGATAAAAATAGTGCTTCTTCTGCATGGCCTCAATCAAGGGGCGCGGCCAAATCGAAAACACGGAGTTGGCTTCGGTTTTCCGAGAGAGCTTGCATTGAGGAATCTCATGAACTTTTTGTGAGAGTCTTTGGGCCATATGATTGGCTGTCTGTGCATTCCTGAGCCAAAGATCATTTTGAAAGTAAGCGAGAAACTGAGCGGCGATGAATCTCATTTTGGAGGCGAGTTGCATGCCCTGCTTTCTGACAAAGTCTATTCCAGTTTTGAGTTCCGGATTAAAAACGATGACGGCCTCGGCATTCATCAAGCCATTCTTGGTTCCACCGAATGAGAGGATATCGACACCGCAATCCTTGCTCGCCATTTTGAGAGAGCAGTTGAGCGCGGCACAGGCATTAGCCAGTCGATCGAAAGTGAAGTAAAATAAAACAAATCGTCAGATGAATCATCAGGGTAGATAGCTTTTAACCCATGTATCAACAT
>JBEIHI010000014.1:0-20552 GCA_040381435.1 Bacteriovoracaceae bacterium
ATCTTTTTGCTCAACGGCTGTGAGAACCTTCTTCGTCAGAACAACGCAGGCCACACCTTGCCCTGAGGAGGTGCAACGCAGGTCCTCGATAAGATTTTTCCCGGTGTATCCGTCTCCAAACCCCAGCTCCGTCACAACAAGCGCCAGATCCTCGTTTTTCAAAAGATCCCGAAATCGGTAGGCCGAGCCGAAGGTCATTACCACGGCCTCGGGGCACTCATATTCAAGGAGCTGTTTGGACTCTCTGAGCGCAGCGCCGTCTTCGTCGATCAATACGATAAGGGGTACCTTTCGTGACATCCCCCTATGGTAGAGAATAAGGGCCAATCCTTCAAAATCTAAAATAGGGGGTGCTTTGCCTTTTTCGTGACGTGAAACTTCTTAATCCCTCTGAAATGAGCTAGAGTAGGGGGAATGGACGGCGAGAAGAATACCCCCTCTCAGAGCCTCGTGAATGAATCTGGGGAAGTGAACTTTGCCAGAGTTTGGAGCGTTTTGGCCTCCAACTACCGAGCCATCTTGTTTTTCTCCCTTTCGGTGGCAGCCGTGACAGGAGTGGTGAACAAGTTCTTCATTCCTTCATACTTTCGGTCCTCAGCCATGATCGTTCCGCGAGCCGATCGATCATCCGATTCCTCCAATATGTTCAAAAGTGTGATGGGAGCGCCGGGAGGTGCACCTCTTGGCCAGATTCTTTCGGATTCAAAATCCAATGTTGAACTCGTGCAGTTTGAGAACATTTTGAAGAGTCGCCGCCTCGCCATTCAGGTGGGCGATCACATTAACTTTAAGGAGCTGGTGGGCATGGATCGACGCCTCCCTGAAGCAGCCTATGGCGATTTCGTGCATGCGTGGCTAGGAAAAAGACTTAAGCTGAAAGGGGACAAGAACTCTTTGATGTTAGGCTTTGAGCACACCGACGCCCAACTGGCAGCCACTATCCTGAAGGCTTATATCTCTGGCCTTGAGAGTTTCCTCCAAACCAGTACGAATACCCGCGCGAAAGCCGCTGAATCTTTCATCAAAGGACGGCTCGAAGAGGCAACAGCTAATCTTAAGACGTTGGAAGCCAACTATGTAGAACTCCAGAAATCAGCGGGAGTCTTGGAGATCAATTCTCAAGCAAGTCTGACAGTATCTGCAGCTGCACAACTCAGAACTCAATTGATCCAAAAGGAAATGGAGATCGATCTCAACCGTGGCCTTTTCAAAGATGATTCTCAGTTAAAGAGACTGTATGCGGAAAGAGATCAGATCAAGGCACAGCTTGATAAGCTTTATACGGGCAAAGGGAATCGCGGGGACGTCCTTAAACCCATGAGCAACTTACCTGATCTGACTTCAAGTTTTGCCAATGTTCAGAGTGAATATTTGGCCCAAAAGGCAGTGACCGACTTCCTCAGACAACAATATGAAATGGCTCAGATCGAAGCCAAGCGAACCGAGTCCATGTTTCAAGTTGTCGACGAGCCCTTCGTCCCTTACTTCAGAGCGGGGCCAGATACGAAAGGGAACACATTGGTTGCGTTTGCCGTCTCTGTACTCTTCTCCTGCTTGTTCATCCTGATTGTACATCGATTCAAAGATAGTCAGTCGCTGCCAAGACCACTTCTTCGCATCATTAAAACAGATTTTCCGGCACGTGCGGCTGGCTTCCGACGAAGCTAGAAGGTTCCTCGAAGACCCAAACCAAAGTCATAGATTCTGGCGCTCATGGAAGGAGGAGCTTGCAAAACATGCGAAGCTCCGCCTGATGCCACCAGAGCTAACTGAAGATCATCAAACTGATCCGTCATTCGAAACAGATTGAACGAAGCTCGCAGTGTGAGGGGGAAATTTGCCTGCCGATTAAGAAGACCTCCTGCCTTCGAAAAACCAACTCCCGCCTGAGCCACAAGCGTAGGATCAAACCAGGAAGAATCGAGGGGTCTGAGTGTGAGACCCGTTGAGATGAACAGCTGATACCACATCAATCGTGGGGCAGCCGGAGCTTTCAGCGGGGACAGCCAAACTCCTGGCATAAAGTTGACCGCCAAATACCGTGTGACAAAAAAATGATACGTCACATCCACCCCTGCGTTGAGCTTTGAGGGGGAATATCCGGCATCCTCAGTAAACTGAGGACGAGAGCTCGATAATCGAAAATCAATCAGCCGCGAGGAATAGGCGAGACTTGGAAAAGCCAAAGAGCTCAACAATAAAATCGTCGCAAAAACTGGTAAGACTCGTCTCATCGTTTACTTCGACACCGTGATGATCGTCGTGGCCAGAGTCAACAACGTGGTTAAGATCATCACGTGATCTTCCCAAAACTTAAACGTCTTCTCGGCAATAAAAATCGTATCTCCGGGCTCGATCGCAAGTCGCGGATTCAAAGACACAATACTGCCATCTTTCTTGAATACTTTTGAATCTCTCATATTTGCACGACTGGTGACCCCACCAGCGGATCCGATGTACTCGTCAACGGTCATAGAGTTTTGAAAGGGGCGAGCGCCGGGAGCTCTCACTTCTCCCGTTACAAAAACTGAATCAGACTGCGAGGGAATCAATATGAGTGCTGAAGGAATAAAAATCTCATCGCCTTTGACAACCTCAAAAGGAGTGGAGTCTTTGTCTGCACCCTCAAGACTCGCCATCGAAGCCCACGAAACAGTAAGAATCTCTCGACCCTTCGACGTCGATCTCGACACTCGAATGGGCTTGCTCTTATCCGCATAGTGAGCGGGTCCACCTAAGTCTCTCACGACATCGGCCAAGGAACGCGTCTCTCGAATCTCAAAAACTCCAGGCTCCGCGATCGCCCCCGAGACCGTGACAAAGTCAGAAACGGCAGGCACATAAACGACATCGCCGTTTGTCACCAAAGGATTCTGCGCAAAATCACCGAAGGCGTAGAACTTGAGAAGGTTAACCGTTTCAATGCCACCGCGCCGGCGCAGCTCGATATACTGACGAGAGGCCCGAGTTTCTAATCCGCCCGCCTGCACCACCAGTTCACTCACTCGCTGCTGAGCCGTCGAAAAGACAGGACCTGGCGTTTTCACAGCACCCAACACATAGACGGGAAACTTTCGGGGGCTTTGCAATGAAATCGTAAACGAAACATTTCGCAAGGAGCCCTGAATCTTCTTTGAAAGCTTCTCTTGAAACTGACCGAAATTAAGACCTTTAACATCCATCGCTCCGAGACGTGGAATGAACACTTTATTCTGATCATCGACCCTGATGCTCAAAACATCATCGATCTGCCCCCAAAAACTAACGATAAATGTGTCTCCAGGACCGATCAGATAATCTTCTGATATCGTCCCAGAACTCTCGATAGGAGAGTAGTCGCCCTGTGCTGGAAAAACGCGATTACCACCCGACAAGGCGCTTCCCGAACCGCGAGGCGCCTGAATGGGATCCCCACTGACTTGAATTTCAAGCCCCTTTTGCTGAGCCTGCAGAATTGAAGGCTGAAGACCGATCATCACCGAGGAGACGAACAATGACTTTAAAAAATGAGCATTTCTCATATCAAACTCTAGAGCCTTCTTTTAGGCTCAGAGACGATAATTCTCAAGGCTTTTGGCTCATCCGAATGATCCACTCACTTCAAACCGTCATCGCCCCAAAACCCCCATTATGCTAAGGATTTGCTGACGAAGCATGAGCCAGAAACCCAACCAATCTCAGCCAAAGGAATTGATCTTGTTCGTCATTTCCTCATTGGATTTTGGAGGCGCCCAAAAGATTCTTCTTTGGCTTGCGAACCGGCTGGTCGTCGATGGCCATATGGTCAAAATCATCACACTTTCCGAACCCTCAGAGCCGGCTTTTTTTGTGGACTCTCAAATTGAGGTTTCTCACCTGGGCTTGCTCTCAAACTCCCGCACCAAACTTCAATCCGTCGCAGCCAGTTTTCAACGCATTCGAGTTCTCAGGCGAACGATTCGATCGATTCAAACTACACGAATTGTTTCCTTTATGGATCGCATGAATATTCTGGTCCTGCTCGCCACGATAGGGCTGCGAATCCCAGTCATTGTCAGCGAGCGTAGCCATCCTTCAAAGAATTTATCGTCAACCATTCTCAATGGGTTACGCCGACTCTTCTATCCGCTTGCTCGAGCGATAGTCTTTCAAACGAGAGGGGCAAGGAGCTATTTTCCTTGGATTTCTCCCCACCGAGCGAAGATCATCCCGAATCCGGCAGAGCTCGCGGCCCCAGTCGAGAGAATATCGACTCCTCCATACACAGTGATTGGGGTAGGTCGGCTGAGCCGCGAAAAGGGCTTTGACCTCCTGGTTCGAGCCTTTGCAAAGATCGCCAAGCAGTTTCCCGATTGGCGACTTTGTATTTACGGAGATGGTCCCGAGCGAAGTCATCTTCAAGCTCTGGCGCAATCTCTCCACGTCGACCTTGAGTTGCCCGGGTGGCAGGAATCTTCTCGAGCTCTTTCGAGGGCGACGCTGTTTGTTTTACCCTCTCACTATGAAGGTTTTCCAAACGCTCTCCTTGAGGCGATGAGTGCCCGAGTGGCAGTTGTTAGCTCCGATTGCGAGTTCGGACCTCGTGAGATTTTAAAGCATGGTGAGTTAGGCGGGCTTTTCCAAGCGGGAGATCAAGAGTCTCTTGAAACTCAACTCATCAAAATGATGAGCAATGAGAAGCTTCGATCTGAACTAGCTGATCGTGCACTTCAGTCTCTAGACCGTTATAGCGCTGAAAAAGTCTTTGCCGATTGGAAGAGAGCGCTTGAGCTTCGACCCAAGAAAGTGGTTTTTCTCATCCGATCGCTTGCGCTCGGAGGAGCTGAGCGACAGTTGATCAATCTCGTGAACCATTTGGACCCAGCTCGTGTCGAACCTGTGGTTGTGACCTTTTATCCAGGTGGCACTTTGGAAAAATCATTGAAGCCAACTATCCAAAGGATTTCTCTGAACAAATCAGGGCGATGGAGCAATCTTTCATTTCTTTTAAACCTCCGATCTCTCATCAATGAGATCAAACCGGATGTCGTTTATTCTTTTTTAACGACCTCTAACATTTTCGTATCAGTCCTCAGGTCCTTGGGCAGCTCATTCAAAGTCGTTTGGGGAGTTCGATCGACCACCATGGATCTCAAGCGCTTTGGTGTTGTTGCTCAAATTGAGGGGATGGTGGAGGACATTCTCAAGCGGTCTCCGGATCTTATTATCTGCAATGCTGAGGCAGCTCGTCAGTACCGATTGGGTCGTGGTTACAAGCAAGCACGTCTGAAGGTGGTCGCTAATGGCATTGATAACAAGTCTTTCTATGTGGATGCCGAGCGCGGACGATCGCTGAGAGAATCTTTGGGCCTCAATCCCAAACACACCGTCATCGGAATGGTCGCACGATTCGACCCGATGAAAGGCTATGAGGTCTTTTTGGAAGCAGCATCTCGGGCTGTGACCCTCAATCCAAACCTAAGACTGATGACCTTAGGGTCTGGTAGTGAAACATATGAGAGACACTTGAAAGAGATGAGCAAGCGTCTTCAACTTGACGACCGGCTACTATGGGTCAAGGGCATTCCTCTAAATGATTTTTACAATGCCATTGATGTTTTCACCCTTAGCTCCCTCGGCGAAGCATTCCCCAATGTTCTCGCTGAAGCGATGAGCTGTGGTCGACCTTGCGTAGCCACCGATGTCGGCGATTCAGCCCTCATCGTGGGTGATTTTGGTATCATTGTTCCACCGGGTGACCCTCACGCTCTGGCCAGCGCATGGATCACGTTAGGGGAGCGAAGATCCCAATGGGATCCTCACCAAATCTCCGATAGTATTAAGTCTCGATTTGGACTTGAACGATATGCTGAGGAAACATGCCAGGCACTCCAACAATTGAATTAGGTGCTGATCTTTATATCTTAGCGCTCTTCACGTTTTTTTCGTGCTTTCTGATTCTTAGGCTTTTTCTCTCCTCCTTCAGCTCATTCGTCATCGCCTCGCTCAAAACGCTTATTCCATTTCTCTACTTCGGATTTTTCTTCAGTGGCGAGTGGCTCCTTCTCGATGATGTCAGCTATTGGCAATCGGGCATCTCCCTCCTGAAGGCTAATCTGAACCCCCTGACAATTTTTGGTAACCAGGGCTTGGCACTTCTCTTCTGGGAGTCAGGCGGATTTCACATTTTCTATCCGCTCTATAATTTTCTCGCCCAGTATTTTTTTGGGCCTCACTATTTTGCCCCCGTGTTTTGGAATGTGATCGCATCGGTCATCGCTGGTTATTTCTTGTTTCAACTCATGAGGGAACTTGGCTTCGAAAAATCCCGATCGAAGTTTGTGTCTATTTTGTTCATGTTTGATGCTCAGGTTTTGGTCTGGTCATCCTTTCTCAATCTCAAAGATGTTTGTGTCATGACGCTCACGGTCGCCTCTCTTCACCTTCTCCTCCGACTGATGAAACAGTTTTCTTGGAGGGATGCTTTCTCGATGGCAGTACTCCTCGCTCTCTGGGTGAGCTTGCGATTTTACATTCCGATTCTTCTGATCGGAGCGGCCATCACTTACTCGATGATGTCATTGCGGCTCAGACATTTGGTCTTAATCATTATTGCGGGGATTGCGATGGGCTTCTACATGGCACGCCACTCCGGCATCTTTGCCGTTCTAGAACCTGCTGAGTTTGGAATCGGAGTTGTTCATTACCTAATCGGACCGATACCCTGGCAGGTCGAAGAGAATTACTCATTTCTCACTCTTCCATCATGGATTCACTGGATTTTGTTTCCCTTGGCGGTCCTAGGATTTGTTAAGTATTGGAAAACTCATCCACGTTCAAGATTGGTTCTTATTTACTTTGCGTTAGTCGTCTTCGCCTTCGCCATAACACCGGAGGTGCGGGGTGCTCGGCATCGCCTGCAACTCATGCCAATTTTCGCATGGCTTCAGTATTCATTCATTTGGGATTTGTTGCCTCGCAAGGCCGTTACGGAATCGGCAGCTCAACCCTCAGCTTAAGATGGAGATAAAGATATGGATGTTATCGAAACGCTCAAAGACGCCATTCGGCACTTACGATCTAAAATGAAATTGGAATGGAACCGAGATTTGCCACTCTTTGAACTCTTTGGCGATCGATGGGAGCGAGCTCGCAAACTTGGCTTTGGAGAGAAGACCAGCATCTACGAGAGCGCCTATACGTATGGTGATGTTAAAGTGGGCGAAAGCACTTGGATCGGGCCAATGACTATGTTGGATGGGTCTGGAGGACTTGAAATTGGAAGTTTCTGCAGCATTTCATCAGGGGTCCAAATCTACTCACACGACACCGTGAAGTGGGCTGTTAGCGGTGGGAAGGCGGAATATGAGAGAAAACCCACGAAAATTGGCAACTACTGCTTCATAGGGCCTGGTGCCGTGATTCGAGCAGGAGTGACAATTGGTGATCGCTGCGTAGTGGGCGCTCTGAGTTTTGTAAATCAAGACCTTCCGGACGGCACAATTGTTGGTGGAGTTCCCGCGCGGGTTCTGGGGCGGGTTGAGATACGTGGCGATGATGTAAAGTTTTCTTACCTTGAGAGGTGATATCCCGAATGCGCTATGAGCTTTCATTGTCACAGCACGGCGAATCAGTTTAGATAGCGGTGCTTAAATCTATGTGTGGAATCGTAGGCTTTATTGGAAAACCTGACTCAGACGAGACTCTTACTCGTCAGGTCCACTTTATGGCGGAAAGTATTTTTCGACGAGGGCCGGATAGCCACGGCGAATGGGTCGATGGCGATCGTGGACTCGCTTTTGGCCATCGGCGACTCTCTATTTTGGATCTCTCGCCCCTCGGCCATCAACCGATGATCTCTTCGTCAGGTCGCTTTGTGATGGTGCTAAACGGAGAGATTTATAACTTTCAGGAGTTGAGAACTCAGCTCGAGGCCAGAGGAGCAACCTTCAAAGGCACTTCAGATACCGAAGTACTCCTCGCCTCCATTGAGGAGTGGGGAGTCCAGAAAACACTCGAGGCCAGCGTTGGAATGTTTGCGATAGGAGTTTGGGATCGCAAAACTCATAAACTCTATTTGGCTCGAGATCGATTTGGAGAAAAACCGCTTTTCTATGGTCAATGTGGGAAGACATTTTTGTTTTGATCTGAACTTAAGGCTCTCACTCGGCATCCAGACTGGGACCAGACGATAGATAGAGATTCTGTTTGCGATTTCTTGCGGCACAATTACATCCCGCACCCTCGATCGATTTACAAAGGAATTTTTAAGCTCCCTCCCGGGACCTATCTCGAGATTGAAACTCAAAATCTTGGTCGACTTCCGATTCCGCGCCCCTATTGGTCGGCCTGGGACATGGTCGAGCGAGCTCGACAGCAGCCATTTGCAGGCTCAACAGCAGAAGCCATCGATTTGTTAGAAGCGGCGCTCATAAGGTCAATTCGTGGTCAGATGATTTCGGATGTGCCTCTCGGCGCTTTTTTGTCCGGGGGAGTGGACTCCTCAACAATCGTTGCTCTCATGCAAAAGATTTCTAGCCAGCCAGTGAAAACCTTTACAATTGGCTTCACAGAAAAGGGATACAATGAAGCGATCTACGCCAAATCGGTCGCTGAGCATCTGGGCACAGATCATCACGAACTCTACATTAGCCCCAAAGAAGCGATGGAAGCAGTCCCTCATTTATCAGAGTTTTATGACGAGCCTTTCTCGGATTCATCACAGATCCCGACCTTTCTTGTTTCGCGACTCGCTCGTTCGAAAGTCACAGTAAGCCTATCGGGTGATGCAGGAGATGAGCTCTTTGCTGGCTACACTCGCTATCATTATGCCGAGCGCATTGCCTCGATGATTCGACGCACCCCTCGGCTTGCAAGACTGTCAGGATCAAAACTCATCCGATCTCTTTCAGAGGAGGTTTGGGACGGTCTCTTTTCTTTGATGCCAAAGAAAAAGCGCCTCGCTCATATGGGTGAGAAAATGCATAAGTTGGCTGGCCTTTTGTCGAGCGAATCCGAAATGACTCTCTATGGGCATCTCATCTCCCATCTTTACTCACCAGAATTTTTAGTTCTCGGCTCCCAAACACCGCGGGACCGAATTGAGTCGCGGCCCATCCCGCCGTCACTGACGAGCTTTACTGAGAAAATGATGTATCTCGATATGACGAATTATCTGCCCGATGACATTTTGACGAAGGTCGATCGCGCCAGCATGGCAGTCTCTCTTGAATCTCGCGTACCCCTTCTTGATCATCGACTCGCTGAGTTTTGCTGGACTCTTCCCATGGATCTCAAAATCCGCGACGGGCAATCGAAGTGGCTTTTGAGACAGGTTCTTTATCGACACGTGCCTCGGCAGCTGATCGAGCGTCCGAAGATGGGCTTCGGAGTTCCTGTCACTGACTGGATCAAAGGCCCATTGAGAGATTGGGCTGAATCTCTTCTTAGCGAGACGGCTTTGAAGGACGCGAATCTTTTGGAAGTTAAACCCGTCCGTAAACTCTGGTCTGAGCACCTGAGCGGGCAGGGAGCCGCGGGTTATCTCATATGGGACATTCTGATGCTTCAAGATTGGTCTTCACACTGGCAAACAGCTTCTTCCAAGCCTAGGGCAGAGCTTCGAAAGGCCCTTTAAAGCCCTTAGAGCCCCCCGTTCGATCTTGAGTCCACTTTGGATCCGTAATAGGGTGAGCGCTTATGTGCGGAATCGCGGGGGTTCTCAACAGAAATTCGGAACCCGTACCAGCCAGTTTAATCTCAAGCATGGCCAGCGTCATTGCCCATCGTGGCCCAGACGGGGAGGGACTGTATTTTGATGCTGGCTTTGGGATGTGTCACCGCCGCCTCTCGATCATCGACATTTCCGAGAATGGCCATCAGCCCATGGTATCCTCCGACGGTCGATACGCTATTTCCTACAACGGCGAGGTTTATAATTTTAAGGAAATCCGAACGGAACTTGAGCAAGAGTACGGGGTCCGATTCCGATCTCAAACCGACACCGAGGTCGTGCTTGAGGCTCTCGCGCATTGGGGTCCACAGTGCATCTCTCGCTTTAATGGAATGTTTGCTTTTGCGTTCTGGGATCGCCAAAAAGAGACCCTTCTCATTGCTCGGGATCGCTACGGAATCAAACCCTTGTATTGTTTTGATGCAGGAAGTTTCTTTGCGTTTGGATCTGAGATTAAGGCGATTCTCAAACATCCCAAGGTCTCTGCTCACGTAGATTCGAACGCTCTGGGCGAGTATTTTACCTTTCAAAATATTTTTACAGATCGAACCCTCTTTGAGGGAGTGAAGCTTCTCCCTGCGGGAACGTTTGCTTTTGTCAGCGCCAAATCGACGGGGCTTCAGAAGTTGACAACTTATTGGGACTTTGAGTTTCAAGAGCCTCTGAAATCACATTCGGAAGAGGAATATCTTGAGGAGCTGGATCGACTCTTTAGGCAGGCGGTTCGCAGACAACTCGTTTCAGACGTTGAACTCGGATCTTATCTGAGCGGCGGAATGGACTCAGGTGCCATTACAGCTCTCACTGCAGAGACCTATCCCTATCTCAAAACTTTTACCATGGGCTTTGATCTATCCTCTGCCTCAGGCATGGAACTCGCTTTTGATGAGCGAGCCAAATCTGAAGCGATGTCTTATCTGTTCAAAACCGAGCACTATGAGATGGTTTTGAAGTCCGGAGACATGGAACGAATCATGCCAGAGCTGACTTGGCATTTGGAAGATCCACGAGTTGGACAAAGCTATCCCAATTACTACTGCGCTCGATTGGCGAGTAAATTTGTCAAAGTGGTTTTGTCAGGCGCTGGGGGAGATGAGCTTTTTGCGGGCTATCCTTGGCGATACTACCGCGTGATTCAAAGTGCTGGCTTTGACGAGTATCGAGATACTTATTACCGTTATTGGCAACGACTCCTCAATGATTCTCAATTCTCCGCCGCTACTCAGCCGATGGCTAAGAACTTAAAAGATTTCTCGGCCAGAGATGCATTCTCCAGTGTTTTCAAGAAGCATTCGGATCAGCTGACGCGGGCAGAGGACTACGTGAATCACTCCCTGTACTTTGAAGCCAAAACATTTTTGCACGGGCTCTTGCTGGTCGAAGACAAACTGAGCTTAGCTCACGGTCTCGAAACAAGAGTTCCTTTCCTCGACAATGATTTGGTTGATTTTGCAATGAGACTGCCTGCGCGTCTTAAGTTGGGAAACATCGAAAACCCGACCAAGGTGAATGAAAACGAAATCTCAAAGATCCACAGAACGAGTGATGGAAAACTCATTCTTCGAAAGCTCATGCGTCGCTATATCCCTGAGGAGGTAACCTCGAGAGAGAAGCAAGGATTCTCAGCACCAGATGCAAGCTGGTTTAGGGGGGATAGCATGAAGTATGTGGAGAAACGTCTCCTCAACGCCAAATCTCCCATTTATGAGTTTCTCGACAAAGGAACGATCACAAGCTTGGTTCAAGATCATTTGCAAGGCCGAGAAAATCGACGCCTGTTAATCTGGTCACTGTTGAGCTTTGACGAATGGTGCCGACAGTTCATTCAGACTTCTGACGTCGCATCCTCGCGTCCCAAGGTCATCCGAACTACCCAATCGACAAATCAGCCTATTGTCGGTATCGCTTAATTGAAATGAAGTCCGCTTTCCGCGTCGCATGCGTTGGCAATATGAACAATAATAGTTTCGTATTGGCACGGCTTTTGAGGCGTCGAGGCATTGATGCCGACTGTTTGCGATTTCCCAACGAACCAGGTCATTTTGATCCTCTCTGCGACACTTTCGATGAAACAGAACTTCGCTTTGTTCGCACTCTTCCGTGGGGAGACGCATCGGACGTTTTTAAGTTTTCTCCTGCGGAGTTGCGAAAAGATTTGGAGGACTATGACTTTGTGATTGGGAACGGCCTGACTCCAGCTTTTTTTGCACGAATGGGGCGCCAGCTTGATATCTTTTCACCGTACGGATCGGATCTGTATGAGACTCCGTTTCACTCGTTCTGGCGACATCCTCGTGGCTATTTCGTCAGTCGCCTTCAACGGCAGGGGATTCGCGCGGCACGGCTCGTCCATGCCGAAACAGAGTATTACAATATGGGACCCAGCCTGAAACGCATTGGCCCCCGGGGAAAAATTCTCAGCATTGGACTGGCCGCTATCGACGAGGATCAATATGATCCAAGCGCCATCTCAAAGCAGTACTCGAAGAGCAAGTTTTACCCTCAGTTCAAATCGATTCGAGATTCAAGCCACTTGATGATTTACCATCAGGCACGGCATCTTTGGAAAAATCCAGAGGACGGAGTGACGTTCAAGGGAACAGATCGGCTTCTCTTGGGGTTTGCCGAGTTTCTACGCCGACATCCCGAATCAAAAGCTACGCTCGTGACATTTGAGTACGGTCAAGAAGTAGACGAATCAAAGAAGCTCATTTCAGAACTCGGAATTGACGATTCTGTTGTATGGATGCCTCTCATGGATCGAAAGGAACTCATGGTAGGCCTCAGCCTGTGTGACATTGGGACAGGAGAGTTCCACACAAGCTGCTTAGGTGCGGGGGTTATTTTTGAAACGCTGGCCTTGGCGAAACCCCTCATGCACTATCGCGTTGATTCTGATTTTGCTCATGCGTACCCGACCCTTTATCCTATCCTGAATGCCTCTTCACCAGAGGACATTCATCGCCACCTGTCCGACTACTGGAAAAATCCCGAGCCCTTCAAAGAGATCGGGCGCCAGGGGAGAAACTGGCTCATCAAAGAGCTAAACGATCGAGTGATAGACGCCTATATTGATCAAATGAATCGTGTTCAGCAGCAGCAAGTGGGGTGATGGAAAATGAAGACATTTGATCACGTGATTGTTGGCGGTGGAATTCTCGGACTCTCCGTTGCTAAAGCACTCGTTGAGCGCGGCTTTCGTAACATTGCCATTCTTGAAAAGGAATCCAATCACACGGCGCACACCAGTGGACGCAACAGCGGAGTCGTGCATCAAGGTATCTACTATCCACCGCAATCTTTGAAGGCAAAGCTCTGCATCGAAGGCGCTCGACGTCTTCGAGAGTTTTGCGAAGAAGATTCTCTCCGATACGAACAGATTGGGAAGGTCATTTTACCGTTAACAGAGAATGACAATCCTCAACTCGATAAGCTCCTCGAGCGAGCTAAGCAAAACGGCGCCGTGGTGGAAATGCTTGATCAGAAGCAACTGCGAGAGGTGGAGCCCATCGCTCATTCACTGACAGGACGAGCCTTATTTTCGCCTCGCACCTCTGTTGTACGCCCCAAACAAGTTGTTGAGTCACTAGCTGCAAATCTCATTCGAGACGGAGTCCAAGTGCTCATAGGCTCGGAAGTCATTGGCGTCAACCTCGCTCAACAGAAACTACGTACAACTCGGGAAGACCTTGGCTTTGGCCATGTTTGGAATACAGCAGGCCTTTTTGCCGATCGTTTGGCTCACATGATGGGCGTTGGTCTTGATTATTCGATTTTGCCGTTTCTGGGGGCATATTGGGAGCTCGATCCTCGCTGTGGATTTAAACCTCAACGTTTGATCTATCCATTACCCGATCTCCACATGCCCTTCTTAGGTGTGCACTTTACGAACTCAGTCGACGGGCCTGTCTACTTGGGCCCCAATGCAGCACCTCGATTTGGTCGTGAAAACTATTCAGGTCTACAAGGCGTTAAATGGGCTGATCTCGCCTCAATCACCCTGCACCTCTCGTCCATGATGCTCAAAAACTCTAATGGAATCAGGGGTT
This sequence comes from Bacteriovoracaceae bacterium, assembly GCA_040381435.1. Taxonomy (GTDB): domain Bacteria; phylum Bdellovibrionota; class UBA2394; order UBA2394; family UBA2394; genus JBEIHI01. Next base: position 13,741 of record JBEIHI010000014.1, read on the forward strand.
TAGCGGTGAGTGAGATCAAGCGCATGGCTCGAGGTCAAATCGCCTTTGAAGCTCAAAAAATGGTTCCTCAAATCCGAAAAGAGCATATTTTGAAATCAAAGAAAGCAGGGATGCGAGCCCAGCTCTATGACCGAAAAAGAAATGAACTTGTCATGGATTTCTTGGTACAAAGTTCTAGCGTTGCAACGAATGTTTTGAACGCTGTTTCTCCGGGTTTTACTTGTTCACTGAGCTTTGGTGCCCATGTGGTGGACCAGACCTTGAACGGAGCAAAAGAGGTGAGTGAATGGAACTCAAAGGCAAAAAGTTCTTAGTGATTGGTGGAGGGGGCCTCATTGGTTCCCACGTCGTGGATGAACTCGTCAAAGAAGACGTCAAAGAAATTGTTGTTTTTGACAACTTTTCTCGAGGAACAAAGGAAAATTTATCAGACGCTCTCCAAGATCCGCGCGTAAAGATTTTTCCCATTGGTGGCGATATTCTACACACTGATATTCTGAACGAAGCAATGAAAGGGGTTGATGGCGTTTTTCACTTGGCCGCTTTGTGGCTCCTGCATTGTCACGACTTTCCTCGATCGGCTTTTAAGGTAAACATTGAAGGCGTCTTCAATATTGTTGAAGCCATGCTCAACAACGGGGTGAAGCGCTTGGTTTTCTCATCATCAGCGTCAGTTTATGGGGATGCTCTGTCAGAGCCGATGACGGAAGACCACATTTATAACAATACAAATTTTTATGGCGCCACGAAGATTGCTGGAGAACACATTTGTCGCTCTCTGCACCATCGTTATCGAAACACTCCCAAGGCTTTTGACTACGTGGGGATGAGATACATGAATGTTTACGGCGCTCGGCAAGACTACCGTGGAGCTTACATTGCTGTGATCATGAAGATTCTCGACAATTTGGACAAAGGTGAAGCCCCCGTCGTCTATGGTGATGGAAGCCAAGCCTATGACTTCATCTATGTTTCGGATTGCGGTCGAGCCAACGTTTGTGCGATGAAGTCAAACGCCACAGACGAGTTCTACAATGTTGGCACTGGAGTTAAGACAACAATCAAAGAGCTGGCCGAGACGATTCTGGAAATCACTGGCTCTCGCTTAAAGATTCGCTACGAACCGGCCGGCCCAACGTTTGTTAAAAACCGAGTGGGCTGTCCTAAAAAAGCAGAGAAGGATTTGAGTTTCGTAGCAAAAGTTCAACTACGCGAAGGATTGAGGAGATTGATCGAATGGCGGAACTCACACAAAGAAGAGACCCTGCAACGACGACTAGCAGTCGGAGCGTGACTCGAAAGATTCCCATTTCTCTGCCCGTGACGGGAGAGGCGGAATGGCTAGCTGCTAAAGAGCCGTTACTTTCAGGATGGCTCACGCAGGGGCCTAAGGTCGCTGAGTTTGAACGCAACTTTGCTAAACGGCACGATGTTCCTCACGCACTTGCGACAACCAGCTGTACGACCGCCCTGCATCTCATTTTGGCGGGTATGAATGTTGGTCCCGGCGACGAGGTGATTGTTCCGTCGTTTACTTGGGTAGCGACTGCCAACGTGGCGCTCTACTGCGGGGCGACTCCCATCTTGGTCGACATTGATACCAAGACTTTTAACATCGACCCACTTGCAGTGAAGAAGGCCATCTCGCCTCGAACAAAAGCCATTATCGCCGTTCATTTGTTTGGTCTTTGCGCGGATATGGATGCCCTGAGGCAAGTGGCCGGAGGCATTCCAATTATTGAAGATGCCGCATGTGCTGCCGGAGCTCGCTACAAGGGAGTCTCTGCAGGGGCTTTGGGGCTTGCTGCAGCCTTTTCATTTCATCCTCGAAAATCAATTACGACGGGTGAGGGCGGCATGGTCACCACCAAAGACAAGGCGCTCAATGAACGAATGGAAATGATGCGAAACCACGGAGCTTCGATTTCTGAAGAGCAACGCCATCATGGACCTCAGCCTTATATTTTGCCTGACTTCTATGTCCTGGGATTCAACTACAGGATGACGGATCTTGAAGGAGCCGTAGGACTGAAACAGCTTGAGAAGCTCGATACTTTTATTTCGGAGAGAGCACGCTGGGCTGCTTACTATCGAGAGCGACTTTCTGTTATTCCTTGGCTTAAGACGCCAGAGATTCCTGCGGGCCATGAACACGGCTGGCAGTCTTTTGTTTGTATGGTTGACCCTCAAACCGCTCCTATGCCGCGAAATCAAATCATGCAAATTCTCAACGAAAAGGGAATTAGCACTCGTCCCGGAACGCATGCCATTCACTTGTTGGGCTACTATCGTGAGAAATTCGGCTATAAAGCTGCCGATCTTCCGAATGCGACGTTTGCAGACAAAAACAGCATGGCCATTCCACTGCACAATCGCATGACCGCTGACGATTACGATTATGTGATTGAGGCACTTTTGGAATTGAATCGAGGTTAGAATGGAATCCGAAAAACAAGCTCAGACATCCAACACGTTCGACTACAAATGGAAAAAAAGAGATACGTACGAGTCGGACGCCATGCAAGCTTTTGCAAAGGAGTGGCTTAAGAGCCGCTATCAAGTTGCCGGAAAAACTCTGGCGGATTTGGTCAAGGGCAAGCGAGTCCTCGATGCGGGCTGTGGAGCGGGGCATTCCGCGATCTTACTTTTTGATGATCTACTCAATCAGTGTGAATACTGGGGTGTTGATATTTCAGGTGCAGTGGATGTGGCGGCTCAACGATTCAAAGAACGGGCTTTGAAAGGTCAGTTCCTTCAAACATCTCTTACCAATCTTCCCGATAAGCTTGGAAATTTTGATGTGATTTTTTCTGAGGGCGTTCTCCACCATACAGACTCAACTCACAATGCCGTGAAGTACCTCTCAGGTCGGCTTAATAAGGGTGGCCTTCTGATGTTCTACATCTACAAAGTGAAGGCGCCTGTACGAGAGTTTGTGGATGACTATATTCGCGAAAAAATTGCGCCACTTTCCAATGATGCGGCTTGGGAAGCTTTGATGCCCCTCACAGAGCTCGGCAAGATTTTGGGCGAGCTCAATATTGATGTCGAGATCAAGAAGCCCATCGACCTGCTAGAGATTCCGGCAGGAAAAGTGAATCTCCAAAGACTCTTTTATTGGTACTTCGGAAAGGTCTTTTATCGACCAGATCTGAGCTTAGAAGAGATGAATCATATTAATTTCGATTGGTATCGACCAAAGAATTGTCAGCGTCATACAGAGCCGGAAGTCCGAACATGGCTTAAGGATTTGGGACTGGAGGTTTTAACCTTCAAAACCGAAGAAGCCGGCATGACGGTCATCGCGCAGAAATCTCACTGAGATCGACGGGAAAAGTATCTCGAGCGACTTACTGCATGGGCTTTGTGTACTTGATGTAAAAACTTTTAGTAACGAGATCGAGCTTATAGAGCACCCAAAACAAAGGACTCAACTTTTCAAAAGTTGTCTTATACGTCGGGAATTCCCGAAATGTTCTCTTAGGCAATGTCATGAGACGTTCAAACTCTGCATCTGAGTACTGAAGTCGCTTTTTCAGATAATCTAAAATCTCGGGATCAAAGTCAGGCCGCTTCTCAATCAGCTTTAAGCCCTCTTCGCGAGTCATTTGACCCGATCGAATCAGTGCCGAATAGCCAAGAAGTCGTCCATCGTAGCCCCAACGTCTCGGGAAGAAGTAGGAATGAAAAAACGCGGTAAAGCGATTCTCCAAGTGGTGACCACCATACCACTGCCACCCATACTCGCGAGTGAGCATTTTTTTGGCTTCTTCCTTCTGGTAATCCATAAAGTACAGAGGGCGAACCTTGCGAATCCGACTAAAAAGCATCCACTTCAGAAACAGGTGCAAAGGCATATTCGGGTAGGTCTTCATGGGTCGCTTGCCGAACTGCTTATGAACGCTTTTGATGTACTTGCCATCCATATAGAGCCATCCAAGCGGAGAAATACCTTCTGTCCGAAACGAATGCCCCTCAAGAATCGTTTTCACTCCGAACTCTTCAGCTGCTCGATACAACGTCACAGCTAATCCGATATCAGTAGGCGCCTCGATGTCGCAAACGCCAGCTTCCAAAAACGATCTGTAGATATCGTCGTATTCGCGATTATCCACCACGATTGTATAGAGATCGATATTGTGCTTTTTGAGCACTCTCTGGATGTTTTCATTCGCAATAGTCGAGTTCCAAGTATTGTCAAAATGTGCAGCCAGTGGCCGCAGGCCAAGCTCAACTGCACGATGAATCAAGTAGGAGGAGTCGCAACCACCGCTGACCCCAATGATGCAGTCATACTTTTTACCTTTTCCTTCGGCTTTGATCTGATCAACAATCGCTTTGAGTCGCTTTTCGCCCTCTGCTCCAATCGGATACTCCGACTCCATTTGGTCATGGATCAGACAATATGAGCAGATTCCTTTTTCATTGAGGTTGAGTCCCGGAACTGTCTCATCGTAAAGACATCGAATGCATCGAGTTCGATGAGCTTGATCCGGCCAAGGATACTCGTATTCGGGCCTTTCAAAAGATTGCTGTTGGTAGGTTGTTCCCATGAATCTGGTCAATTTTTAGCCCAGGCGCCTCCAGGAGGGCAATCGAAAGCATCAAAATGACGCAGCGCGAATTGAACCGAGTCTATCCATGATCTACAATCAAGGTATTCCAAGGATTCAGAATCACATGCGGTTTGTAGTGCTCAGCGGACTCACAGTCTTTCTTAATTCCTGCCTTCCTCTCAGTGAGGAGCCTACCCAAACAGCAATGAATTGGCAGATTTCCTATGAAAGAATTTCGACGCAGGGCTCAGCAAACGTTGTCAGTATTCAGAATATCGGCCCTGAAAGCGCGTCCTTTATCTTAAAGTGGAATGGAGTCGACATGTCCTCAATGGATGGACTCCTGGAGGTGATTAGCCAATACGCTCCACAGGAGCCAACCCCCCACATTCAGGCGTGGAGATTTGTTCACGATTTCTCTCAACATTACTCCCCCTTGACTGAACGCGAGTGGCTTCACGAACCCGTACTTTTCTTCAATTCTGCTGGATTTGGTATTTGCGATGATTTAGCCGAACTTCTTTACCATGTTTGGACGGCCATGGGGTATGAAGCTCGGATTTGGTCCTTGAATGGTCATATTGTTCCCGAGGTGTTTGCCCAGGGAAAATGGCAGCTTCTCGACCCCGATTTTGGAACCTACTATCTTAATGACGGCGGCGAGATTGCATCGGTCAATGAGATTGCTCAGGATCCTTCGTTGATCTTCAACCCGCGTCTGGTTCTCGATTCCTACCTGTCGTCGGCCTATAGCCCTGGAGTGGCCGCCCTTTACGCTTCCACAGGTGATAATCGCTTCTGCAGCTCAAATGGAAGGCTCAGCGTTAAATGTGACCCCATCAGTCGATCGAGAAATGGAGGGTTTTTCCAGATCCCAGGTCAAAGCACACTAGAACTACCTCACCAATCAGAGGGCTATCTAACTTACGATCCAGATGTTGTTGAGATACCCGACTTTAAAATTGCGATTCTTAAAATCGCTCCAGGAGTATCGGGAAGAATCAACATTCCACTCATTCCAGTCAGCGCAACAGGATCAGGAACAGTACGGACCTCGAGAGGAAACTTTGTCGTCGGAGCGCGCCTCGATCAATACTTCGCAGAACGCACTGGCTATAATCCGAGCCTTTGGGTGGATGCTGGCGATGAAGGGATGGAAATCACCTTTTCTCTCAATCCCCGGATATTCAACACTGAAGACTTTGCAGGCTTGATTTTGCAGTCGGACCGACCTGATCTTCTCAATGTCTCAGATAACCTGGGCAGTCTTATGATGACGTCCGTCGAATTCGTAGTCGATTAAGCAAGGTCGCTCTTTCATCTTGGCTCCAAAGCCACACAAAAAGTCCTAGACATCCAAGGAGAGCGACAACGGACTTCATCGTGATCAAGAGCCAGGCGGGGATATCCCAAGGATTAATTTCAAAGCTCAAAACAACGCCGCAAACGATGACGAGAGCAGCAGCCGACTTTCCAAAGGCATACGGCACAAAATAAAGTTTTTGCGAAACAGAGATCGATCCAATCAAAACAGCAAGAGCAGCCAGCATCGAAGCAATGCTAGCGCCGGCAATTCCCAAGAGAGGAATCAAAAGATAATTGAGTCCAATATTGAGGACTGCTCCCATCACACAAAGAATGGCGCGGATGCGGGTCTTCTTGGAAATCTCAATTCCTGGGCTAAAGACATCAAAAGCATAGAAAATCATCATCAGGGCAAGAGGAAAGATGCACTGATAGGCCTGGTGGTAGCCAGGAGCCGTTGTCAGCGCCACAATCTCGCGAGCATAAATCCCCAAGAAAAGAAGAAAACACAAAGCAAAAGTCGAAAATATTCGAAAGATCTTGGCAATCTCCGCTGGCGTTGAGGACTCGCGGTAATAGGTAAGGATCAGGGGGGAGATCGAAGACTGCAACCCAATGAAGATAATCTGAATGATACTCGCAAACCGATAGCCGACACCATAAACACCGACATCATCCAGAGACATCAAGGATCGAATCGCCCAGCGATCAAAGAAGTTTGTCGTCAAAAGCCCGATCTGCATGATCAGCAAGGGGCTTGAGTAAGCCATCATTTCTCGAAGCTTCTTAACATCAAATCCCCACTGATAGTCCCGGACAATCCCGGGAAGTCCCGCGATGATGCCAATCGAATATCCTAAAACACCGCCCCAAAGCAGCCCCACAACTCCCATGTCAAAGCCCAAAACAAAGAGAGCAGAAAGCAGTGAAACTAAAAGAGCCGCAAGCAAT
>JBEIHI010000015.1:0-20192 GCA_040381435.1 Bacteriovoracaceae bacterium
AAAGTCGTCTTTCCACAACCTGAAGGACCCAAAATGGAGAAAAACTCCCCCGCCCCAACATCTAAGTCTGTTGGCTTGAGCGCTTCGGTTTGACCAAAGGATTTTGAGAGCCCCCTAAGCTTCAGCATCGTGCCGGAGAAACTAGCAAAAATAGCTGTCTCTACAATGGTTTTTTTCGTAATGAGTGCGTTATGAAAACCTCATTTTTTCTGTCTTTGATCGCTCTCAGCCTCACCGTTGCCGGTTGTCAAAAATCGACCCAAGAAGGTCAGGCAAAAAAGGAAGTTAATCTCGCTATTTGGTCCAATTATGTGACCGAAGATATGTTGGCCCGTTTCACTGCTCAAACAGGTTACAAGGTCATTGTTTCAAACTACTCCTCGAACGAGGAATTGCTGGCCAAGCTCCAAGCGGGAGCCGGTGGAATCGATGTCGCTGTTCCAAGCGACTATATGGTTTTTGCGATGATTCAGATGGGACTCTTGCAACCTCTTAATCAAGCTCAGATTCCAAACGGAGCCGACTTAGACAAGAAGCTGCTGGCCAAGGGTTTTGATCCAGAAAACAAATTTTCTTTACCTTTTGACTGGGGAACGACAGGAATTGCTATTCACAAAGATCTGTTTAAGGGCGAGGTCAAAGGCTGGAAGGATCTGTTCGCCTCCACGGAGCTTTCAGGAAAATTCACTCTTTTGGATGATGTTCGCGAAACCTTTGGAGCGGCACTGAAGTCAAATGGCTTGAGCCTGAACGCAACAGACGCCAATGAGATCAAAAAAGCTCAAGGCACCCTCGAAGCCATACGAAAGAATGTTAAAGCGTTCACTTCGGAAACCTTGGCAGGTCTTTCGGCGGGTGAAATGGCAGCGGCTCACGCTTATTCCTCAGATGCTCTTCAGGCCCGAAATCGTACCAATGGCAAAGTCGACTACCTCATTCCTCAAGAGGGCTGTACCTGGTGGATTGATACCCTTGTGATTCCTAAGGGCGCTCAGAATGTGGAAGGCGCTTATGCCCTGATCAATTTCCTTTTGGGTGCGGAGATTGGCGCTGAGCGAACTCAAAAGATTTTTGTCGCTCCGGCCAATATGAAGAGCATAGCTCTCTTGCCTGCCGATCTTCAAAAGAATACGGGATTGTTCCCCACTGAGTCCCAACTTGCGACCTGTGAAATGATGAAGGACATTGGCGAAAGTCTCGCAGCGTATGACCGCGCTTGGACGATGGTCAAAGTGTCGAAGTAGTCAGTTTTCTAAGTTGCTATTTACAGTAGCTGATCGAGGAATTGTGACAGTAGACTCGACGGCCTTCTCGATCCCTCGGTCGCATGACTGGACTCCAGCCCGGATCTGACCAATTGATGTAGCCATCAATGCAGGAGTCTCCGATGGATTGGCAATCTGGGGAACACCTGTGTACGCAGGCTTTTTTGTCGATTTTTTGCCCAGGCTTCAGCTCTTTTTTCATGTCGCAAACACATTTGTTGATGGCGCTACCCCCACGAGCAGCACAGATATCACCCGCTAAATTTCCACAATCACCTGGGTCCCAGGCTGGGGACTCACCCTTGCAAACTCCTTCATAAAAATCTTTGAGACATTTTTCTTGAGCGTCAAAGGCCTCCTGCTCATGGTCACAGACCTGACCCTCACCCTGTAAAGTATGCTCGAGTTCGTGCCTTAATGCGCAAGCATCGTCAGCCTCTTGGGGATTTTTTGGTTTCATGCGCTTGATCCGATCAATCTCATCCTGCGACTTTATAAGCTTCCCATCAGTGTAGCCCATGAGCTGACAAATGCGGTGAACGAGCAAAACCTCACACGCGTTGCCATCGCACGCAATATAAGTGCCGCCTCTTTTGCTAATTTCTTCAGGAGATAGACATCTCACCTTCCAGCCTCGTGAAGCACAATCACCGCTCAACACAGCAAGGCCTGCCGATGAGTCTGACGAGTTCATCTCGCCGCAAGAGTGAGCTCCGGAAACGCCCTCAATCGGAAGCGGTAAAGCACTTAAAGTCACAGGAAGGATCAACAGGGTGACGATCACTAGATGAATTTTTAGCATAGAGCTTTAGTGTGACATAAAGCCGGGTGTGACAAGGCGCAGCAAAAATGGGAAGTCTCGCAGCGTATGACCGCGCTTGGACGATGGTCAAAGTGTCGAAGTAAAGATTAGTTCCAAAACTTAATGCCGCAACCCACCGCTCGGGTTTCGGCTTTGGCAATGGGCTTACCGCTCAGCATGGCGTCTACGGCTGAGGCCAGGAAAGCCTCTTCAACGTCGCTCACGTCTTTGGAATCGTCAAAGGCGCCCGTGTAAACAAGCTTGCCCTTCGCATCAAAGAGAAAGAACTCAGGAGTCTTTTCAGCGCCAAAAGCTTTGGCAAGCTTTGAGCCCTCATCCACAACATAGGGAAAACTCATCTTCAAGCGAGCGGCCTTCTTCTTCATATTCTCCAGGCTATCCTCAGCCTGCTTGGCAGGGTTATTGGGGTTGATGGCAATGACACCCAGACCCTTCGCCTTCGCTTCGTTTCCAAACTTGGCGTATCTTTCCTCCCAAGCTTTGGAATAGGGGCAATGATTACACGTAAAGAAAACCAATGTGCCCTTCGACGAATTGATCTTCGCTAAGGAGACTTTGGCACCATCGGTCCCCATCATTTCAACGGCTGACACACTTGAAGGAACGTCCGCTCCCAGGGACAACGCCTGTGCGGAAAAACTCAGAACGCAGCAGCTTAAAAAACTCAAAAGTGTTTTCATTTTGACTCTCCTTGATCTTTGTTTGGTTGGGAGCGTCCTGAAGAGGACAAAACCCCCGTAATCACATCTTCCAGTTCTTCGTAAGTCATTGCCTTCGGCAGAAACTTCGCCAACTGTTTGGATGAATCATACACAAGCGTCATGGGTAGAACACCTGACCATTCGGGATGAACGCCTCGGATGAACTCATCATCCTTTCCAGCACGGAGATAAGTCACAAAGTTCACGCCTTGCTCAGACAAGAACTCATCAATCTGGGGTCGATCCGAATCAAAATCCATCGACACAAACAGAAGACTCATTCCCTGGTCCTTGAACTCACGATAAAGGGAGACAAAATAAGGAAATTCCTCTCGGCATGGACCACAGAAGGTCGCCCAGAAGTTCACAACAATCACCTTTGAGTCGAGTCCTTGAATCAAAGCCTTTAGCTGATCAGCATTCACTGCCTGGAGATCTGAATTCTCTTCCTCAACAACAGGACTTGGGTTTTCTTCTTCTTGGCGAGTGACAAGAAACACCACAACCGCAAATCCGAGAGATAACAAGATTAAGGTGAAAATCTTCTTTAGATTCATGAACATAGGCTAGAGGATGAGCTTCTCTGGTGCCAAGTCAGAAAATTCCTCTCCGACAAGAATCTTTCCTGTCGTGGCAAAAGCGATTAAAAGTCCTACGTGATCCGATCAGACAAAAGGAAGTGGATGTGGGGCATCTTGATTGCCTCAGGCGCAATGATTTTAGCTTATGACATTGGAATGCTCATCCGAAACCGCCTCAAGCCCTGTGATGCCGCGGAACAAAACTGCGAGGGCCGTACCTACTGCAGTAAGGTCAAGAACGATGCGCCTGCTCGCTGCCTCCCCCTGCCCGCCGCCCCCGCCTTTGTCTTGATCCCGCCCGTTGAGCCTTTTGATTGCGTCGTGGGAAATCTTCAATCGCCGAACCACATTCAAGATGACTCGGCCTTTCGTCTAGAGCTCGAGACGAGACCAAACTCCATCATCAAGGCCGCTCACGCGGGAGAGGTTTTCTTTTATCCCGAAAGCCAGGAGCTGAGAATCGTCCATCCCGATGGCTACACCACCTATTACTATCCGATTCAAAAATCTCGAGCCAAAACGGGGGATCGTGTGGAGGCGGGCACTCCTCTGGCGGTATCAACTCACGAACTTTTCTTTGGAGTTTACTATCTCAATCCCAGTGTTTCACCGGATGCTCACCGAGATCAGGCCCTGATGGGATTTTCAATTCCCTTTAGGTTGAAGTTTGGAGTGAAAGAGATTCTATCTCTGAGCCTTGACTGCTCACATCCCTCAGGCGTGAAAATACTGAATCACTAATCTTCCAATCGTAATGATAACGACGATTCGAAACGCAAATTGAATCAACTTCACACCTTTTTTGATCGCAAGACCTGAGCCCACAAATCCACCCATCAAATTAAAACAGCCCATGGGAATCGCTAGTGACAAATCGACATGTCCGGCTGAACCAAAGAAAATCAAAGCGGCGATATTCGTCCCCCAGTTGATAATCTTCGAGCTTGCCGAAGCTCTCAAAAGATCGAGTTTAAGAGTCCAAACCAAAAGATAAATCAAAAATCCACCCGTACCCGGACCAAAAAACCCGTCGTAAAATCCAATCGCCGCCGCCCCCAACAAACTCCATGCCAAAATCTTTTTGGTACGCTTTCGATAAGAATCAACAACCCCAAAGCTTTGAACAAATGTCGTGTGCAGAAATACCAGAATCAGAAGGACAATCATCACGGGTCGCAAGAAACTCGATGGAAACAGCTCAACGGTTGTTGCTCCCAAAAAAGAAAAGATGAACGCCACAAAGGTCGCTGGCAAAATCAAATCCCAGGGAATGGAGACCTTCTTTGAATATCGAAAGACTGCGGCCGATGTTCCCACAACCGAGGAAGCTTTGTTGGTGCCGAGCATCGTCAGGGGATCCAGCTGTGGATAGCCGAGCATTAACGCAGGGAGTTGAATGAGACCTCCGCCGCCTGCAATCGAGTCAACGAAGCCCGCAAAGAAGGCGAAGGCGCAAAGAATAATCAATTCCAGTTCCACCCAGCACTTTTTCCCCAAACACTGAAAAAGAACAATAACCAAAGTTCATTTTGAAATCGCTTTTTAACCTCTTAGAATGAATCAGATGGTGGAGTGGATTAGTCATCGAGGCTACTGCAAAGACGCGATGGAAAATACGGCAGCTGCATTTCGCGCAGCCGAGTCGGTTGGATTTCTTCATATTGAAACAGACCTCCGAATGACATCGGATCAGCATATTGTGCTTTGTCATGATGAAGATCTCTGGAGAATTGCAGGACTCTCGCTCCCAATTCAGGTGGCCTCTCGAGCTCAGCTTGAGCAAATCGTTTTGAAAGACGGCAGCCACATTTTGTTTCTCGATCAGCTTTTAGATCAGTTTTCACATTTAAAATGGACCTTTGATATCAAAGAACCTGGCGGGTCTGAGCTCATCGAAAACTTTGCTGCACTCATCAAAAGAAAGAACCTGGTCCATTGGATTTCAAGCCATGTCACATTCTTGTGCTGGTCAGAGGAAGTGGAGAGTTTAGTTCGAGGTCGATATCCCAAGGCAAAGATTTATGCTCGATTTGACGAATGCCAGCGTGCTGGATTTGCGAACCTCCTGCATCTTGGATTTTTGAGTGGTATTCAATCCGGCAAAATCTACTCACTTCCACCTCGAGTCTCAGTGATCAATCTCTTTGAGTCTTCGATGGTCAAACGCTACCACAGCCAAGGAGTTCGCGTGTTGGCGTTTCTTCCTCGCAGCGGTGAGGAAGCTCAAGCCGCCGTTAAGGCCGGATTCGATCAGATTCTCTCCGACCATCCTCCCCTACGTTAGGAATCATTTCGTTGCTTTGTTAGTCGATTGAAACGAAAGACCAGCAAAGTTGCCGCAACCAACAATCCAAGGGTAAGCCCCCACCAAATCCCTGCCGCTCCCCACTTCAAATGAAATGCAAACCAATATCCTCCCGGCAAACTCAAAACCCAATACGCCACAAAAGTCACAATCGTTGGATATCGGATATCCAACAAACCCCGAAGAGCGCCCGCACCAACGACCTGAAGTCCATCAAAGAGCTGAAAGCAACCGGCCACCACAAACAAGACGCCCGCCAACTCCAAAACTTGTGTGTCGATGGAATAGAATCCTGGAATCACGGATCGAGTAAGAAAGAACATGAGAGTGAAAACAATCGACATCAACAAGGCGATCGCCAAAGAGCCCAGACCAATTCGACGAGCCACCGCGGGCAGTTTCATTCCCATAGCATTTCCCACACGAATACTTACTGCAAATGAAAGGCCCAACGGTATCATGAAGGTGACCGAGGCCACATTGAGCGCAATTTGATGAGCCGCAAGGGCCTCAGCCGAGATCCAGCCCATCATCACCGCTGCCAAAGAAAAAGCGCCGACTTCAAAGAGCGCCTGGAGTCCCGAGGGAAATCCTACCGACAACATTCGAGCAAAACGCCGCCACTGAAGCCGTGACAACCACTGCAGCGGCAAACTCATCTCGAACGCTGGGCTTCGAAGCACGAGAATCGCCATCGCCACCATCATCGCCAACCGAGTGATCAGAGTGGCAACACCCGAACCCAAGAGACCCCACTCTGGAAACCCCCAATGACCAAAAATCAGCAGGTAATTGAGGCCTGCATTCAATACAACAGAGGACATCATTACCACCATGGGAGCACCCGTCTTGTGCATTCCATCTGAGTAATTTTTGAACGCCTGAAAAACCAAAGCGGGAATCATGGACCAAGAGATCACGCGAAGAAAGCCCACCGCCTCCTGCAAAACACCAGGGGGCTGATCGAGATACACCATGAAGGGAATAAAAGCCTCCACAAGAAGAGCGAGCCCAAGTGCCATGACAAAATTCATCACCAATCCGTGTCTCAAAATCTCGCCGCACTCCCGAAGGTTGTTTTCCCCATCCGCCCGAGCGACGAGTGCGGAGATACATCCTGAAACTCCAAATCCAAACACCAACGGAATGACGAAAATGGAATGCCCGAGGCTCGCGGCCGCCAAAGGAATCGTTCCCAGGTGACCCACCATCAGACTGTCAATGATTCCGAGCAAGATATGAGAGACCTGACCCAGCATAATCGGGCCGGCCAAGATCAGAGTGCGACGGCTCTCGATCGCATAGATTAAAGCTTTTCGCTTGGTCATCGTTTTCGAACCACCTTGACCGCCTGAGCCACCAGGTAAAGAGCAAGTACGATCAGAATCCCCGCTACCAGCGCATTAATCGTCTGAACACTCAGACCATCAGCCTTTTTCAGCTGATCCAGAACGATTCGAGAAAGAGCCCAGATCGTGACGACTAAGACAAAAGCCATCGGAACGAGAGTAAACAAAAATGAGCGGCCCGATCGAATCAGCCACGCTGTGATACAAAGCAAAGTAAGACCTGCCAGCAGTTGGTTGGCCGCACCAAACAGAGTCCAGAATTCAATCCATGAGCCTTCTTGCGCCATGAAGATTGCAATGACAGGAATCGAGAGCGTCAGAAGCGTTCCGACAGCGGCCCCCATTTTGGATTTCCATGAAAACAACTCCTGCAAAATATATCGACCCAAGCGCGTGGCCACATCAATCGTATCAAAAACAAAAGTCGAAAACGCCATCGCCCCAAAAGTAATCGCGAAAGGAAGATTTTCTTCTCCGATCATAAGACTGAGAAAGTTGCCAATACCATTGCCATAAACAACTCCCGGCTTTAGTCCCTGCAGAGATTCGCTTGAAACAGTGATTACCGTCACAATAGCAATCAATGCCACAAAGCTCTCAGCAAGCATCGCTCCATAGCCAATAGGACGCGAGTGCGTCTCGCGATCGACTTGTTTTGAGGTTGTTCCCCCGCAGACCAAGCCGTGGAATCCTGAACACGCGCCACAAGCAATGGTCACAAACAAAAACGGAAACAACGATCCCGTGGCTCCGCCCACTTCGAATCCCTTAAAGAAGGGCTGCTGAATCTCATAGCCGCCAAACAAAATCCCCACGAGCCCCGCTCCGAGAGCGGCATACAAAATGAATCCACCCAAGTAACCTCGTGGCTGCAGCAAAAGCCAGACGGGAAGAATGGAAGCTAAGAAACAGTAACCCAGAATGATCAAGGCCCAGGTTTTGACATCAAACAAAAACCAATCCGAAACAAAAGTGCCCACATAAGACAAAGAGAATGCTGCGGGAACAAAAATCACAGTTAGCAGCCAGAGAGGCGGCTTCAAAAATCTCTGCACAAGACCAAGGACAAGTGAAAGGCAAAGATAGAAGACACTTGCCGCCGCAACAGCACCTCCGGGGTTAAACCGATGATCCCCCGCACTCAGCTCCTCCGTTCCGCGGACAAAGCTTCCCGCCGTGATGTCTGTAAACGCAAGAATGATGTATCCGAGGGAAAACCAAATGAAGACAAGCATCGCTCGACCCGCGGATTTTCCAAGATACTCCTGCGCGACCTCGGCCATCGAGCACGCTTTGTGTCGCATGGAAGCTACAAGACTACTAAAGTCATGAACAGCTCCGATGAAAATCGCTCCGAGTAAAATCCAAAGCAAACTCGGACCCCAACCAAACAATTGGCAAGCAATGATAGGACCCGCAATCGGCCCCGCTGCTGCAATCGCTGAGAAGTGCTGACCAAACAAATAAAAGGGATGGGTGGGAACGAAATCCACATCATCCCGCTGAAGATGCGCAGGTGTTGGGTTCTTCGAACTCAACTGATACTGACGCGCGATCCAACTGCTGTAGAGTCTGTAGCCAAGAGCCATCAGACACAAGAATCCTAGGGCTAAGCCTATGAGCATCCGTGAGTGCCCCTCAAATAAGACTCAAAAGTCTCCGCCACAGATGACCACGCACAGCCTTGGGCCCGCTGCACTCCAAGATCGGAAAGTCTCTTCCACTCACGATCATCACTCAGAAGTCGGTCCGCAGCCGTCAAAAAAGCCGAGTCATAGTCACCCTTGCCCGGCAAACCAGGAATGAGAACTCCCGCCTCACCTACAGTTTCTGGCAAAGCACCTAGCGCAGAAGATAAAACGACGCATCCCGAGGCCATCGCCTCCATCGCCGTGATGCAGGAGGTTTCTTCAAAATGGCAGGGATAGAACAAAATGGATGACTTCAAAAACTCTTCTGCGAGCTGAGACTGCAAAACACTGCCATGAACAACAATTCCCGTCTGAGCCTTAAGATTCTCCACAAGAGCCAAGTAATCCGAGGTTTCCTTCTGATCGTAAATTTTATAGCTCGAAAATATGTGACACTCGAGTTCAGGATGCTTTTCCTTGAGCTTCATAAAGAGACGTGGCACGTGTTCGAGTCCTCGATACGGAGTCGATGAATAGATCAGTCGTTTGCGAGTTTTTTCGATCTTCTTTTGAAATAATTTGAGTTCAATGCCATTGGCTAGCTTCCAAGTCTTCTCCTCGGGAAATCCTGACGCCTGCGCCAAGACTTTTGCTTGCCACTGACTAACACACAACAGGCCGTCCATGACCTTGGACACGCGGCGATCTCCAATACCGTAATTCATGAACTGATCAAAAGAGTCCCCAGTCCACATGAATCGTTTTTTAGCTGGGATTTTGTAGAAAATCGGAATCCAATCTCTCACGGCGATGAACGCATCGACGGGCTCATGAGATTCAATCATTCGCAGAGGCAAATACCTAGGCAGCGAAGGCGGCGGATTCTCGTGAGGAGTAAAAACGGTAACCTGATGTCCTCTCAACTGAAGAGCTTCCGCCAGTCTGACGATCGCCGTCTCAGTTCCCCCCAGAGGTCTTTCCTCTAAGGATCGTGCGTGAAAGGGAACAGCATTACTGGCAAAAAAAGCAAACTTCATGATCTCTCATAGACCATAAAACTAAATGGCACAGGATTTGAGAAATCTTTTCTCGAAATGAGCTTAAATTCTTTTTTCAACTGCTCGAGCGGAAAGAATGCATCACCCTCAATTCGCTGATGCACCTCTGTCACGTAAGCTCGCTGAACTGCACCCAAAGACTCTCGATAGATCTCTCCGCCCCCCACAATGAAAACCTCATCACTGGGAGCGCTCAACTTCTCAGCGGCAGTTAATGCGGCAGCGATACTTGGGACGACCTCAACTCCCTGGGGCCTAAAATCGCTTTGGCGAGTAATCACAATATTTCGTCGATTCGGCAGCGGTCTTCCAATCGACTCAAAGGTTTTTCGACCCATAACCACTGTTTTTCCCGAAGTCACCGTTTTGAAATACTTAAGGTCCTCAGGAATATGCCAGGGCAGTTGATTGGATTTTCCAATCACGCCATTCTCGGAAGCAGCAACGATCAAACAGACAATCATACTAAACCGCGATGGGCGCCTTGATCGATGGATGCGGGTCGTAGTTTTCTAAACTGAAGTCCTCAAACTGAAACTCAAAAATATTTCGCACCTTGGGATTGAGTGTCATCGTCGGCAAAGCACGCGGCTGTCGAGATAGCTGCTCTTTGGCCTGCTCAACGTGATTCAAATACAAATGAGCGTCTCCCATCGTGTGAACAAAATCACCGGGCTTCAGATTACAAACCTGCGCAATCATCAAAGTCAGAAGCGCGTAGCTCGCGATGTTAAAAGGCACTCCCAAAAAAATATCAGCTGATCGCTGATACAGCTGACATGATAGCCGACCATCCGCGTGGACATAGAATTGAAACAACACATGACAAGGGGGCAATGCCATCTTGGGAACATCAGCGACATTCCACGCACTGATGATGTGACGACGAGAAGTTGGATTTTTTTTGATTCCTTCAATCAGCGCACTGATCTGATCAATCCCCTGTCCTCCCGAGGAAGCTCCCCACTTTCGCCATTGATAACCATAAATGGGACCAAGGTCCCCATCCGCTCTGGCCCACTCATCCCAAATCGTCACCTTGTTTTCATGAAGATATTGGACATTGGTCTCGCCTTTCAAAAACCATAAAAGCTCGTGAATGATGGAACGCAAATGCAGCTTCTTTGTGGTGAGAACAGGAAAACCCTTTGAAAGATCATAACGACACTGAACTCCAAACAAACTCAGAGTCCCAGTTCCAGTGCGATCTTCACGTCGCTCACCCTTTTCCAAAACGTCTCTTAAAAGCTGTAGATAGCTCTGTTCCATGGCCCACCAAGAATCCCTAAAACGAGGACCTAGGTCCAATAGAATTAGAAGCCAAGCCTCACTATGTTGTGGATGTAACCCAAATCCGCAAAATAATTGTCCCTTCCAATCGCAACATCAGTGCCCGGACCCCCTCCGGGCACTGTTTTTTTAAAGCCCAGGATTTGAACCAGCTGCTGACTCAGGACGCAAACGAGCATTATGAATTCGACCCGCCAAAAGAATCGCTAAGAGAGTGAAAAAAACAGCCACCCATCCCACGCGATTGTAGCCAACAAGAACGCCCGTCGAATCGCTTGTCACAAGCCACCCACTGAGCGCTGTCGCCACACCCGATGCGAATTGCTGAAAGCTGGTGTTAACACTCATAAACACACCTCGCTCCTGAGGACTTACACTTCCCGTAAGCAGCGCCATGCCGGGAACAAATCGACCCGAAATAAACATCATGAACAAAGTAATCACCACAAGAGCAATCCAAAGTGGAACTTGAGGCAAGTTCGTCACAATCAAAATGGGAAAAATCGAAATCAAAGCGAGCCAACGAAACATTTTCAACTTTCCATATCGATCCGTCAGCCGGCCGAAAATCTGAGAAGAACAAAATGTAAAAAGACCTCCGCAGAGATAGACCCAATGAAGCTGATTCATCGGAATCCCGGAATTCTGCACAAGACTTGCCGCAATGAAAGGAATCACCGTAAACGCAGCTAGCATGATGACGATCGAGAAAATATAGGCGGGCCAAAACTTTCCAGTGACAATGAAATGCTTCAATCGTTCAACTCGACCCAACGATCGAGCGGCCTCGATATGCCCTCGAATCGAAGGGACGCCTTTAAAGACAAGAATCGCAATCACGACACTCACGACCGCAACCGCAGCAAAAGCAAAGTGCCAATCAAAGGCGTTGGCGATATAGATCGCCAACGGGATCCCAAGCACCGAAGCAATCGGAAACGCAGCCATGACGATTCCAAGGGCCGTTCCTCTTCTCTGCTCAGGAATGGAATCCCCCACAATGGAGAACACGGTCGAAACCATGACGCCCGCAAACATTCCCGACATAGAACGGGCGAATAATAAAAATTCAGCTGACTGTGCTAAGGCGCAAAGGAATGTGCCAAAAATGAAGCCCGCGAAGGCTGAGAGCAAAACATGTCTTCGATCAAATCGATCGACAAACAATGCGCCCAAGAATCCAAAAATACTCGAAGCCCAGGTGTACGAAGATACTAGGAGTGAAAAGTACTGCGGAGAAATTTGAAAATCCTTCATGAAAATCGGCGCTAGGGGCATCATCAAAACGAAATCTATGCTGTGAACAAACTGAATCGCACACAGCAAGAGAACAATTTTCATTTCATGTCGTTGAAGACGCATCTTTTTATCCTTTTATCTTTAATTTTCTTTGAAGGGCAGCCTTTTGATGAATTGACAAAAGAAATAGCCAGCCCCAAGGTCTTTTGCCATTCTTGAAGAGACGTGAGCATGAAGATTCAACTCCAGTCTGTCTCAAAATTTTTTGACGGCAATATACAGGCATTGAGCCCACTGAGTTTGGAAATCGCAAAGGGTGAGTTTGTCTCGCTCATGGGACCTTCCGGCTGTGGAAAGTCTACACTCCTGCGACTGATCTCAGGCCTGGAAAAACCCTCCAGTGGATCTGTGCTCATTCCCGCAGAAATGAAATCTTTTGGATTTGTCTTTCAGGACCCTCACCTCTTGCCATGGCGGACACTTGAGGAAAACATTCGGCTCCCTCTTGAGTTTCAAAAAATTTCAAGTGCAGAGACTCAATCACGAATCACGGAGGTCATCCAACTGATTGGGCTTGAGGATTTTCGGCGTGCTCGCCCCTCGCAACTCTCGGGAGGAATGAAAATGCGCGCGTCACTGGCACGAGCTCTTGTCACGAACCCCCAGATTCTACTTCTTGATGAGCCTTTTGCGGCTGTGGATGAGATCCTGCGAGATCGCCTTGATCAAGAGCTACGAAGAATTTGGAAAACCTTGGGGATCACGGTCATTTTTGTCACTCACTCTGTCTCAGAGGCTGTCTTCGTCTCAAATCGTCTGATCGCGCTTTCACCCCGTCCCGGGCACATTGTTAAAGATGAGATGATCAATCTGCCAATGGATCGCGGTTCAGATCTCAAGTGGACTGAAAGTTTTCTGAATCAGATGACTCAAATCTCTAAAACTTTTGAGTCCATGAAGGAATCGCGATGAAGGAGCTGCCGTGAAACGATTTGATGCTTGGCTCCCCCTTCTGCCTGCCTTTGTTTTGATTGCTACCTTGGAAGGTCTTTCGCAAACGGGCTGGATTCCTGCTTACTTAGCGCCTGCCCCCTCTGAAGTCCTTCAAGCATTTTCAACTGAGTTTGAGAGTCTGCGCACAGCAGCCCTTGAAACTTTGGCGGCCTCATTCATAGGATTCATTTCAGCAGCGATCCTGGGAGTTCTCATTGGGCTGATCCTATCTTCAGCTCGATGGATACAAGCCGCCTTCTTCCCCTATGCCATTTTCTTTCAAACGGTTCCAATTATTGCCATCGCTCCGCTCTTGGTCATTTGGTTCGGATTTGGAATGCCCACCGTGGTGATGTCAGCGCTCATCGTTTGCATCTTTCCCGTCATCGCTGCCACACTGGCTGGAATTCAGAGCACCGAAAAGCCACTCCTCGAGCTCTTTAGTCTCTATAGGGCAACGGCCCTTCAAACCATGATGTCTCTCAAGCTGCCGTTTGCGCTCCCTCAGATTTTTACGGGACTTCGCATTTCAGCTGGACTTGCCGTCATCGGAGCGATTGTGGGTGAGTTCATCGCTGGAGGTGGTCTTGGTGGACTCATTGATGTCTCCCGAACTCGCCAGCGGGTGGATATTGTCTTTGCTGCCATTTTGCTCGCGTCTGCGATTGGACTCCTTTTGGTGGGGCTCATCCGGCTGCTACGAAAGATATCTCTACGATCTTGGTAGCAGGAATTTTCCGCGTTGTGAGCCCATGCAATTTCCGTTAAACCAGGAATCATGATTCGAAGAATTTCTTTCCTCGCCATTGTCTTAGGTTTTTCAACCTCCACATTCGCAAGTTCCCCCAAAATCTCGGTGACGGACAAAACAATCACTCTTGTTGATCTCGTCCTCAATTGGGTCCCTGAACCTGAGTTTGGCGGCTTCTATGCCGCGGACCACTTGGGCTTCTTTGAAAAGAACGGACTCAAGGTGAACATCATTCCCGGAGGAGCAGGAACTCCCACCGTTCAGATGCTCGCTGCAGGCAAAGCTCAGTTTGTCATCACAAGTGGCGGCGAGCTCATCACGGCCCGAACAAAGGGTGCCGATGTTGTTGCGATTTACAACGTCTATGAAACTTCGCCGATGGGGCTGATGACCCACGATTCCCAAGGACACAAAGATCTTCAAAGCCTTCTCAAATCTGAGGGTACATTGGCCATTCAGCGAGGGCTGGCCTTTGTCGATTTTCTTGAAAGAAAGTTTGGGCTTGGAAAGCTGAAGATCGTTCCCTATTCGGGAGGAGTGGCTCAGTTTGTTCGAGATGAGACATTCTCTCAACAGGGCTTTATTTTTTCCGAACCTGTGATGGCAAAGAAGCTTGGAGCAAAACCTCGTTTCTTCTTGCTCTCCGACATCGGATACAACCCCTATATTGAAGTGGTTGCCGTGAGAGGCGAAACGATTGAAAAGCAGCTCGACCTTGTGAAGTCATTTGTCACTTCCATCAAACAGGGATGGGAGGCCTACAACAAGGATCCCAAAGCGACGAATGAAATCATGGCTAAACTCAACCCAGCCATGGATCTCGCCGCCATGAATGAAGGAGCGGCAAGTCAACGATCACTCATCGGGGATGGGTCCATGAACGAGGCTCGATGGAAGGAGCAGGCCGCGCTACTTCTCGATCTCAAAAACATTTCGCAAACAGTTGATCCCAAAGCACTCTTTAAAAATTTCTGAGCTCGGTGATGAATTGGATTCAAACTGTCATTGGAGATCATGATGTTCTCGGAAACACCGTTGCCGAGTGGACGATGGCAGGTGTGATTTTTGTCTGCACATTTTTTGCGCTATTGATTTTGCGAGGAATCTCAAAAACTGTTCTCATCCGCCTGGCCAAGAGAAGCCCATCAGACACACATGATTTTTTGATTCGAGTCGTTTCACGGACCTATACGGCGATACTTCTGATCGTGGCGCTCCATATCGGCGCGATCAACTTGGAGCTTCTTCCAGAGCTTCGAAAGATTTTGAAAATCACATTGGCGTTAAGTGTCTTGCTTCAGCTTTTGCTTTGGGGAAATCAGCTGATTGAGTTTCTCGCTCTTCGAGTGGTGAAGACTCGAGAAAACCGCCTGGGAGCGAGTGATCCTACCATTCAAACAATTGTGCCGATTCTGAGACTCATCGGCCGACTCATTCTGTTTGCGGTCTTGCTCTTGCTGACACTCGACAACCTGGGAGTCAACATCTCCGCCTTGCTCGCGGGACTGGGAATCGGTGGAGTCGCTGTCGCCCTCGCCGTCCAGAATGTCTTAGGTGACTTGTTTGCCTCTCTTTCAATTGCGATTGATCGGCCCTTTGAGGTTGGCGACGCCATTACAGTGAATCAACAAAGTGGAACCGTTGAGCGAATTGGACTGCGCACGACGCGCCTGAGATCCATCAACGGCGAGGAACTCGTTTTCCCGAATAATATGCTTCTAAATTCTCAGCTCCAAAACATGCGCCGCATGAAGGAGAGGCGAGCAACCTTCAATCTTGGCGTGACCTACGACACCACCGCTGATCAGATCGATCGAATTCCCGAAATCCTCGAAAAAATCATTTCCGCCCAACCGGGCCTTCGGTTTGAGCGAGCCGACTTTCGCTCGTTTGGAGACTCGGCTCTCATTTTTGAGGTAATTTATTGGACGGAATCACGAGATCTCTCCACTCATCGCGAGCTTCAACATGAGATCAATTCGCAAATTTTGAGGAGATTCAAACAGGAGGGAATCTCATTTGCCCACCCCACTCAGACGCTCTATGTCCGACAGAACTAACCCGACTTGCCCCATCAACGTCGCAGGCTGAGCACAAAAGAGCCAATAACTTCAACGACTTAGGGACCCCGCCAGCGGCACGGCACTTGCTGATCTTCTGGTTAGAGGAGAATCAACATGCGTTTTTGGATTCATCGAGGTCCACTGCTGAGTTTCGCTGGTCTTGTTTGGCTCACGAGTTGCGGTCCAACGCCGGCCACGCTCAATCCTCTGGAAAGCAAACCGGATTTTCCAAGCCTGGCATTACCGGCTTCTTCGGATTCTCGCCTCATTGGCATGAGCCAAATTCCCTCCGGCTTTTTTCAAGCCACACAAATCAAAGTCTACATGGAAAGAAGTTACGGCAAGACCATGATCTCCCATCAGATCAAAACCCCCGGTATGCCCAGCAGCTCCGATACTTTCAAATCGGATGTTGCCCTCGATCAGAGCCCGAGTGCACTTCAAACGACATCGTATGTTCCGCTCGAGCTCAAAGCCTCATCCGTGGGAACTTCGACGAGCAAACGACGCGCTTACTGGGTTTACATTCAAGACGATTCGGACATTTCTTGGTCTGCGGGTAGCTCAGCCCAGCAGGGAAACAATCTCATTGAGACACTCAATATAAACCGACAAGCAGGTAACCCCTTTTACACAAGGACCGTTGACTCTAAGGTCGAACGAGCGGCCATTTTGCGACAGAGTGCTGACAAAATCACCATTCTTTACGAGATCAAGTATCTCCAAAATCTGGAAATTACTGAGCTGACCTACGAAAGGGGTCTCGAGTTTCAGAGCAATCTGATTCCCGCCGCCAATCGTATTCAAATCCCCGCTCCTTCGGATCCTTCTGTGATTAAGCCCTCCGAGATGTCTTCGGGACTTTTCAAAATTCAAAAGATCAGAAGCCACTTCATTTCTCAAGATTATCGCTTAGAAGGAATTTTTGATCATACCGTCACGGAGCTTGGACAACCTTCGGCGACAGACGTGATCCAAAAACTTTTTGACTGGGGCCAATCGAGCTCGCCTTCACTCGAATCTCATCTAAACCTGCCCTTGGAGCTCAAGAAGGCCAGCAACACTCAAAATCCTGTGGCTCAAAAGAAAAGACACTTTTGGGAGAAGATCGTGAAGCCCAATCAGTTCTCCTGGTCGGTTGATCAAATGCTAGAAGATAGCCTAACGGGAGATTCCTTCATGAAAGTCTTTGAGGAAGGGACCCTCAGTGGAAGGGGCCTCTATACCATGGGCGCAGCCACTCCCGTGATAAGCAAGACTCTTATGCAAAAGGTCTCGGACACCGAGTTTAAAGTTTACCTTCAGCTCGACGCTGCCAATAGCTACTCGTTCGTCGCCAGCTTTGAATTCACCTTCAAAATCGCTCCGTAAGTCCAACGTGAGCATTTTGTCGTGAAGAATTCTTCTCAGGGGCTATCTCTTGAGTTAAAAATTTCTCATGCCAGCAGGAACGCTTCTTTTTCCATTTAGTTTGTACTGGGACTTCTATCTTCTTTTCATTCTTTTGGTTTTTGCGATGCTCGCTGTTGACCTGGGTGTCTTTCATCGCAAAACCCATGTGGTCACCTTCAAAGAGTCGCTGATCTGGACTGTGGTTTGGATCACGCTGGCCCTGGCCTTCAATGTTGGGCTCTATTATTACTGTCTCAACAATTTCCCAACGAATGAGCGACTCCTCGCTATTCCCGGATTTGATCCCACCGCGATGTCCAAAGAAGTCGGTCTTGAGTTTCTGACGGGTTACATTATCGAAAAATCACTGGCAGTGGATAATATCTTTGTCTTTGTGGTGGTCTTTTCATACTTTCACATTCCTCTACAGTATCAACATCGGGTGCTGTTTTACGGAATTCTTGGAGCCCTGCTCTTCCGAGCCATCTTCATCGCCTTGGGTGCCGTGCTCATGCAGTACCAAGCTGTCATTATCATCTTTGGTGCCTTCCTGATTTTCACGGGGATTAAAATGGCCTTTGCTCCCGAAAAAAAGATGGAGCCCGAGAAAAATCCTCTCCTCAAACTACTTAGAAAAATGGTCCCTATTACTAAGGACTTTCACGGACAGAGCTTTTTCATCCGAGAAAACGGCAAGCTTTTTGGAACGCCACTCTTGGTGGCCCTGGTCTTTGTGGAGTTGAGCGATATTATTTTTGCGATTGACTCAGTGCCTGCTATTTTTGCGATCACCAGCGAACCCTTCCTCGTCTTCACTTCTAATATCTTTGCGATTCTGGGACTGAGATCCATGTACTTTATGCTCGCCAACGTGGTGGAGAAGTTTATCTACCTCAAATACGGTCTTTCGGCCGTTCTGGTCTTCGTGGGTCTCAAGATGGTGTGGCTCAACAAGGCGTTTGATGGCCATTTCCCCATCACGTGGTCGCTGGGAATCATCGGCGGGATTATTGGAATCTCCATTGCCTTGTCGTTTTTGTTCCCGCGAAAAGATCCGATCGTTTAGATTTTTTTGAAGAAGAGCTGAGTATCAAATCGAATTCGGGGGCTGTAGATTCCTGCGGGATCGGCAGCTCCAATTCCAATCACCATCACCACACGAGCGGATCGAGGCAGATTAACAATTCGAGCGACTCGACACTCATCATGTCCCTCCATCGGGCAGCATGCATATCCTTGATCCACAATCGAAAGCATCAGATTCTCGCACGCCAGGGCTGTGGATTTAACGGCGATCAAAGACAGCTCCTTCTTGGTGAAGGGTCCGCGAGGCACGGGGCGAAACAAGCCCACGAGATTCATCACAAGTCCGATGCAACGACCGAGTACACTCAGTGGCCCCAGACGATAATTCATCGGCACGATTTTTCGATAATAATGCCAGGCCGATCGAGGAGCCTTGGGAAGAGCCTCCAAAGCTTCAAGCATGAGCTGACGATTGCGCTTCCAAGTATCAATTCGAGCGACAGCAACAATCAACTCGGCAGCCGTTTTGGCAGCAGGCTGGGAAAAGCACGCCTCCACAAGCTTGGCTTTCTTCTCGGAAGAACGAACCCAGTAGAATTCCCACTGTTGCATATTTGAGGAATTCGGAGCCTTGACCGCGTCACGGAGAGCACGCTCAATCACGCTCTCAGGAACAGGGTCCGCAGCAAACTTACGCACCGATCGTCTCTTCTCAACGACATCTGAAAATTCCATCAGCCCTCCAATTCATTTCAAAATTCTCCAATAAGCCTAGGAGGTTGGCAACGAGCAATCCAGACGCTGGCCAAAGGTCATCTAGACCCATCGCCACTCTAGCAGTACGACACAGTGGCATGAGGATCGTGGGCGCTTACGGAACTATGTACTACGTCTCGGACATGAATGAGGCATCGGCATTTTTTGAGGAGCATTTGCTGATGCAGCCTTCGTACCAAAGCTCCCAGTGGACTGAGTTTTCACTCACGAATCATCGGCTGTGTCTTCACTACTTGTCCAATGGAGAGATTCACCCCCGAACAGGAATCCTGATTTTGGAGGTCGAAGGACTCAGAAGCTTGGTCCAGGAAATGCGAGACAACGGGGTCCGCTTTCACTCTCAGATCAACGAGGTTTCGAAGCGAGGATTATCGTGTGATTTCTTTGACTTGGACGGAAACATTATGACGCTCTACGAGCGAACATTCTAGATTGAAGGATTCGCTTCTTTCATCCCCATGCTTCGCGTATGAAAACATCATGCGAAGTTTTGGCAGCGACAACCACTCTGGCATACATCCTCACGTTCTTAACGCCCTGCAAGAAGCCAACACCAATCACTGTGTGGCCTATGGAAACGATCCCACGAGTGAGCATGCAAAGAAGGAGTTTCAGAAAATTTTTGGAGACGACATCGCCTCGTATATGGTCTTCAATGGTACTGGCGCAAACGCCGTTGCCCTTCAAGCCTGCCTTCGATCTTATCAAGCCGTCTTGTGCGCCGAAACTGCTCATATTCAGGTGGATGAATGCGGGGCGATTGAAAAATTTACTCAATCGAAGCTCCTGACAGTTCAGACGAGTGACGGAAAGCTCAGCGTTTCTGCACTTGAGAAATACCTCGGCGTCATCGGCAATACTCATCACGTTCAGCCAAGAGTTGTTTCAATCACAAATCCCACTGAACTCGGGTCTCTGTATCAGTCGGAGGAAATCAAAAATCTTTCT
>JBEIHI010000016.1:0-19867 GCA_040381435.1 Bacteriovoracaceae bacterium
AGGCGACCTCGTAGTCGTGGGCGGTATCTCCAATCAAGATCGCCTTGGAAACATCGATTCCAAAGTCAGCGACCAGCTCTCGACCGCGCTCAATCTTACTCTCTGCTTTGGCGTTTGGGAGCGCATAGACCGCTTCAAAGTAATCATGAATGCCGTGATGGAGAACCAGTCTTCGAACGTGATCCTGAGGAGCTGCGGATAAGACGAACTGCCGGCGTCCTAGCTTCGATAAATCCTCCAGCATTTTGAGAACGCCTTCGAACAAGGGAACGTGGCGAACGAGATCTTCGTATATCTCAAGCCACTCCCTTGAAACGGCATCGTAAGAATACTTGGAAAAATCAAACCCCATCTTTTGGTAGTACTTCTCGATCGGGAAGCAAAAATTCGCAGCTCGCTCCTCAGGTGTCTGGATTCTTAGGCCATATCGGTTGAACAGCGCTGATTCCGCGCGAGCAGCAATGTCGGTGTCGCTGATGAGCGTTCCGTTCCAATCCCAAATGATGAAGTCATAGTCCTTAACGCGTTTAAAAATAATCTCAGCCATGGGGGAAAGGTTCTTCTCCTAAAAACTTGGGATTGTCCACAAGCAGATCATTGCAACAAGCGTTGGAATCAAAGCGCCTAAAAATAAATGAAGGGCAGAAACACCGTTTTTTCCGAAGCTCGACTGTAGAATCGAGTAGCCGGCTGGGTTGGGAGCGTTGGCAATCACGGTAAGGCCTCCGCCAGCGACAGCTCCACTAACAAGCGCGTACTTCATGGCATCGGAAAGCCCTGGAACCTGAGAACCCAGATAGGTTAAAGCCGCATTGTCAGTGATAGCGGTAAGAGCGGTCGCTCCCAAAAAGAGGGGAAGCTCAGTGAGACTTGCCAGAGTGGGTTGAAGCCACCAGGCCTGGAGTTTTCCAAGCACCACCAAGCCTCCTAGGAAAAACGCAACGAGCAAGCCCTCTCGAAGTCTGAGTTCCTCTTGATATTCTTGGGTGATGTTCACAAGGCCTAGGAAAAACAAAAAGACCCCGGCAAACACGATCATCGATGTGTGAACGGCCACAATCCATGCAAGAAAGATTAAATGCACGCAGATCACCCAAAACGGCATGGATCGCCGAGAGGTCTGTGTCTTCGATTTAATTTTGAAAAGTTCCGACTTTGTTAAAGTGACAACGATTAATGCGTTGATGATCGTAGCGGCTACCGCCTTAAATCCAAAATGAGTCAGCATGAAGCTGAGGTCCCAGCCCCATTGGTTGGCGACCATCAAAACCGGGGGCGCTGCGTAGGGTGTCAGCACTCCACCAATCGAGACATTCACAAAGAGAGCGCCAATCGTGAGATATTTGAATCGATTCGAGACGTCTTTGTCGAAGAATCGATCCTTCATCAGAAGGGCGATCACCGTCATGGCCGCCGGCTCCGTGATGAAACTCCCCAGAATGGGGGCGATGCCAAGGCAAACAAAATATGTTGAGTAGGCTTTGGGCATCGGCATCAGCCTAGAGAGGAAATCAATTGCGAGTGCCATCGCCTCTCGAATGGGCTTGGTGGCACAAACGACCATGATGACAAACACAAAAGCTGGTTCCGTGTAGTTGAGGCCCTCGAGATAGGTTTTAGCCTCTTCTGTTCCAGAGTCGTAAATGAAAAATAGTAGCAAGATGCCGGCCCAGACTCCAAAGACCACTTCCACTTCCCCTAAAAGATGGAAGAGGTTTTCCAGGGGCGAGCCCTCTCGAAAGCGATTTCCAAGCTGATGCAGCTTAGAGGCCAAAAAAGTGTGAAGGACGGCAAGTCCCAGAAGTAGAGTTGCGATGATTTCAAGCCAAGAAACAGAATTCATGCTGTGAGTATGCTCTAAACAAGGGGACTAATTGAAGAAGATTTGAAGCCAAGGGGCTTGTCGATGTAGGCTCAGCCTCATGATGGAGTTTATCGATCTTCGCGCTCAGCACGCCAAAATTTCTCAAAATCTCAATGAGCGCATGCAGCGTGTGATTCAGCACGGCAAGTTTATTATGGGCCCAGAGGTGGATGAGCTTGAAAAAAAGCTCTCAGCCTTTTGTGGTGTTAAACACGCCATTGCTTGTGCCAATGGAACTGATGCCCTTCAGGTGGCCATGATGGCTGTTGGGGTGAAGCCTGGGGATGAGGTGATCACGACGGCGTTTAGTTTTTTTGCCACTGTTGAGACCATTATGTTGCTGGGGGCAAAGCCTGTTTTTGTGGATATTGATCCTGATACTTACAATATTGATCCCAAAAAGATCGAAGCGGCGATTACGTCAAAGACAAAAGTCATTGTGGGTGTTTCGCTTTATGGCCAGTGCTTTGATTTGGAGGCTGTTTCTGCGATTGCGAAACGTCACAAGATTCTTTTGTTCGAGGACGCCGCGCAAAGTTTTGGTGCTAGTCAGAATGGAAGAAAGTCCTGCTCCTTTGCCGATATCAGCTGCACGAGTTTTTTTCCCTCGAAGCCTTTGGGCTGTTACGGAGATGGAGGCGCTTTGTTTACGAACAATGATCGATGGGCTGAAGCCATGAAGCAGATTCGCGTGCATGGACAAGATAGGCGCTATCACCATATTCGGCTCGGTGTGAATTCCCGGCTCGATACGCTCCAAGCAGCAGTCTTGCTTGCGAAGCTCGAAATTTTTGATCGTGAGATTCAGCTTCGCCAAGAAGTGGCGGCTCGCTACACAGCCGCTCTGAGTGGTATTGTAAAAACGCCAACGGTTCGTCCGGGGAACGTGAGTGCTTGGGCACAGTATACGATTGAGGTAGATCAGCGAGAGAGAGTTCAAAAGATGATGAACGAGTTGGGCGTTCCCACAACAGTTCACTATCCACATCCTATGCACAATCAGCCTGCGGTTCTTGAATCTTTTGGTGACCCTCAACCCATGCCAGTGGCTGAGAGCGCCTCCGCTCGTGTGCTCAGTATTCCCATGCATCCTTATCTGACTGACGGGGATCAAGTGCGTGTGATCGAGGCTATTAAGTCCGCTCTGCGAGCCTGATTGCAGCTTAAGTGATGGTTTTGACGCGCAAAAAAAGGTGACACTTTGCGCTGACTCTAGGGGGGCGCACTTCATAGACTTTGCCAGGCAATCTTGTTACCCTGACAAAGCGTCCAAGGAGGGGAAATGGTCGTCTATCGAGCTCGGCAGTTGATGCTGATGCTTTTGCAAATGGGGATTGTTCTTGTCTCAGCGGTTTTCGCCTTTGAGCTGAGGTTTGATTTTGATGTAGCGCCTCTTTTTCAGTCGATGTTCTGGACCTATGTTGCGACGGCGATTGCCATCAAGCTACCTGTTTTTCATCTCTTTGGTCTCAATCAAGGATGGTGGAGATATTCCAGTGTTACCGACATGCTGACGATTTTGAAGGCTGTGGCCTTGAGTCATGCGATCCTGGCGATTTTTTATCTTTTGCCTCAGCATCCCGTGGCTCCACACTCGATCATGTTGATTGATTTTGCGGGCAACCTTCTTTTGCTCGGAGGAATTCGTGTCAGCTTGCGGCTCTTCTTAGAGCGAATGAGAAGCGGTGCGAGAGCGCAAGGCAGGCGGGCCGGTGATCGGCGAGCGTTGATTGTGGGCGCCGGTGAAGCGGGTGTGAATCTTGTTCGGCACTTGCGCTCGACCGGTGTTCGAGATCTGGTGCTTGTGGGCTTTGTGGATGATTCGATTCGTAAACAGAGTCTCAATCTCTACGGATTAGATGTGCTTGGCCGAGTCGAAGATCTGCCTCAGCTTGTTCAGAAGTATAAGATTGACGATATACTCATCGCCATTCCGTCTCTTTCCAAAGCAGAGTTCAAGCGAATTGTTGATGTGTGTATTGCATGCCAGAGAGTTTTTAAGACGATCCCTTCAGTCAAGGATATCGTGGAAGGCAAAGAGCGAGCGTATTCACTGCGTGAAGTCAAAGTAGAGGATCTTTTGGGCCGTGAGCCCATACAGCTCGATAAATCCGGGACTCACAATGAGATCAGAGGCTCTGTTGTGATGGTGACCGGTGCGGGAGGATCGATTGGTTCTGAGCTCTGCAGGCAGATTTTGAGTTTTCAGCCGAAAAATCTGGTCCTTGCGGAGCGCTCAGAAGAGAAACTCTTTTATGTGGAGCGCGAGTTACGAGATCGCTTTCCTGAAATGACGATTACTCCCGTTGTCCTGGATATTCTTGATTCGTTCGGTGTTCGAGATTGTATGCATCGACTGCGACCACAGTTTGTCTTTCATGCTGCTGCTCATAAGCATGTGCCTCTCATGGAGGAGACTCCTCGTGAAGCGATTCGAAACAATGTGCTCGGAACGCGCAATGTTGCAGACGCCTCTTTGGAGTTTGGCGTGAGATCATTTGTCATGATTTCAACAGATAAGGCCGTCAATCCATTAAATTCGATGGGCTACTCCAAACGAATGGCTGAATTGGTCGTGCAGGATCGATCTCAGCGAACAACACAAACTAAGTTTATGTCCGTTCGATTTGGAAATGTTTTGGGCAG
Source organism: Bacteriovoracaceae bacterium (assembly GCA_040381435.1). Lineage (GTDB taxonomy): Bacteria > Bdellovibrionota > UBA2394 > UBA2394 > UBA2394 > JBEIHI01. Next base: position 4,511 of record JBEIHI010000016.1, read on the forward strand.
CAGCGGCTCGGCTGTTGAGATTTTCAGAAAACAATTGGCGGCGGGCGAGGCGCTAACGGTGACCGATGCGCAGGCGACACGCTTCTTTATGACTGCACCCGAAGCTGTTGAGTTGGTGTTGCATGCAGGGACTCACGGACAAAATGGTGAGGTCTACATGCTGGATATGGGCCAGCCGGTTAAGATTGTCGATTTAGCGCGAAAGATGATTCAGCTCTTTGATCCGCTGAATCGCGCGGGTCATCGTATTCGATTCACAGGACTTCGAAAGGGGGAAAAACTTTCGGAGGAGATTGTTTGGGAAGGTGAGGACTTTGCTCCCTCCGGATTTGATAAGGTTTTTCGTTTGAAGTTCAAGGTCGCAGCCGCAGAGGTGCCGGCACGACTTCAGTATCTCGAGAGTTTGCTGATCAACCAGACAGGCATTGATTATGCAAAAGAGCTCAAATCAATTGTCGATGGACTCGATCTGGCAAGTCGACAAGGGCAAGAGATCGGCGCTCAGTCGTCCAATCGAGCCAGGTCGTCTTCGATTCCATCGTTAAACTGAGACATGGCAGGGTCAACGATGGGGGGCTTCCAGGAGGCATGGATTCCCCATAGACCCGCCAAATCCCCGTTTAAAGCCTTTTAAAGAGGGGTACTTCTCAAACTTCCAGGCTGTGGTAGATAGCGACGCATGTTTGGGAGATGGGGACATACTTTTTTAGCGCTAAGTTTAGGTTTTGTTTTGAGCCTTGCTTTGGGATCACTCAGTCGAGTCGATGCCAATGAAGTTCGCCAATGGACGGAGCAAAATCGCGATAAAATCTCGCATTTTGGAGCCGCTGCTACCGCGCAGAGCCTTTGCTATTCCATAGGGAAGGTGATTACAGGCTCCAAGTGGGGCACAACACTGACTTGCTTTGCGGCCATCAATGCGGCCGGCGTGGTGAAAGAAGTTGTGGATCCGTTTCGGGGTGGTCATCGTGAGGTGCGAGATCTTTATGCAAATCTCGCGGGCTCGGGGCTCTCTGCAACCCTGATCTCTATTGGTTTCTAAGCTCTCGCCTCAAATCACTCACGCTCATCTTGAGTAAATTCACAAATTCATGTTCGCTTTGATTATTGAGGTTCCGAGGCAAAGCGAGGACCAAGATTAGGAGAGATGGGTGAGTGGTTGAAACCGCTAGTCTCGAAAACTAGTATACCGGCAACGGTATCGGGGGTTCGAATCCCCCTCTCTCCGCCAGTTTAGCGTTACATTGATGAGTGATCCTGAAACAATTGAGCGTGATGTCTTGGGCTTTGATCTTAGTGACGACATTGTTGAGGGTTGAATTCACCGGGGAAGCTCGTTTGAAATCGGGTGAGCTCTTTTATCGAGAGCAACATCAAGAGTTCTATGACGGGGAGAAGCTTACCAAGGCCCAAACAGTTTATTTAGATGCCAGCGGCAAGAAGATAGGTGAGCTCACTTCGGTTTACACGGGAGTTCGGGGTCTCCCCCAGTATCGATACCAAGATCTTCGATCCGGATATGAGGATGGAGTCGAGATTCGCTCAGACACTGTGATTGTGTTTCGAAAGCTATCTGCATCGAAGCCTCGTGAGGACGTAGAGCTGGTCATATCTCCTCAGCTCGCCTCCGGCCAGGGCTTCAATCACCTCGTTCGAAATTCGCTCGAAGAGATGATCGGTGCTGGACCTCTGCATGTGAAACTCATTTTGCCAACACGACTCGATTATTTTCAGTTTCGCGCTCGGCTTCGCGAGGCGAATGATCAGTTTGTTAAGGTCAGATTTGAGATCGACAATTGGATTCTGAGGCTCTTTGCCTCACATCTGGATCTCATTTACGAAAGAAAGACCAAGCGTCTGATACAATATGAGGGCATTTCCAATATTGAAGATTCCACTGGTAAACATCCGTTTGTAACCATCACCTACCAGTACCCGGACAAAAAATAAAAAAGGCCAGCTTCGGGGCCGACCTCTTCGCTTGAGCTATAGTCGCTCGCGAAAATTATTTCTTGTGTTTGTCTTTGCTCGGGCACTTCTCGCCGCATTCACAGGGCTTGCTTTCCTCGCAGCCACATTTGCACTTCAGTGTTTTGCCTTCGCCATGATCGTTGGCGCTTACGGTCATCATTGGAGCGGCAAACATTAATGCCATCGCAGTAAACAAAATTTTCATATTTCCTCTCTCCCCTTTTCAACAGTATACCCCTGGGCGAGATCCGCGGCATAGGGGTTTTGATGTCCCAGGGGTGGGGTGGTGATTCGGGCTTTAGATGGCCTTTTGGTGGCTTCAAAAGGGTTTTGGACCGGCGCAGGGGAGGCACGGATCCTGCAGCAGAGGGGAGTGGTGTTAGGCTTGTTTACTCGATTTCTACTCGTTCTTTTGACGTCCCTTGGCATCGTCTCATCTCTTTTCGCGACAGATTCTCTCCAGTCCTCGCGCGGTAGCCAACCACTTCGTCTCTGCGTTGAGAGGGTTTCAGCCCTTGTTCGTCCCCTTGCTCAAGAAGAGATTGATCGGATTTCCGCAAGACTATCGGCGCCTGATCACATGAGCGAGGTTGAGCTTCGAGATATCTATGGTCGTCTGATCGAGTTGATTACTCAGCATGGTGACTATTATGAAAATGGGCAGTTCTTGCTGAAGTCGCAGCGTGGCAAAAAAATCAGAGCGGCAATGAAGGCCTTTCTATTGGAGATGGCTGAGAGAAGCGGCGAGGCTTTTGAGATTGTTGAGCAAGATTATCTCGATGAAACAACCGTTCCTGTGGTGAAATTTCTTCCTTCGGGAAGCCGGTTTGGCAGATACGTTAAGTTTCTTCAAGATCGGTTTGAAGGAGCCGTTGTTTACTCTCCTTTCGATAGTCGACCGCACATCGTTGCTTCGTTTGAGCTTTATGATAACCGTATTTTGATTTCTCATGACAATTTTTTGAGTCGCCCGATTGATGATGTTCTTGCTCATGAGACTCAGCATATGGCGATTGCTAGTGATCTCCGAGAAGGGAAGAACTCCGTTTTCCACTCGCGAGTTCGAAGAGGTTTCGGTCTCGACGGAAGCGGTTATCAGGATAATCTGGCACTTGATGAGCTTTCAGCTTATGCTCACGATGTCCGGCGCGGTCTTCTTAAGTATCCCATCTACTCGCAGGGTGATGTGAATTTCAGTAAGAAGTATCTGACTAAGCTGGCGCTGTCTTTCAAAAGAACTGTCGATCATTTTGCTTCCCGTCTTGACGCTGCGACGACTCTCGCCCCGGATAAGATTCAATGGTCCACTCGAGTCGTACCTCCTAAAGAAAACAAATCCCTGTTGAGGAGCGTTGATTTTGAAACAGACAATCTGCATTTGCGTTTTGACTTTAGAGAGCGAGACGGAGCGAATCACTTAATGATTTCCGTCCGCGAGGCTGAGCCAGGAAAAGCTCTTGCAAACATGATTAGGAATGTTGGGGATATGCGAAGTAAGCCCCGCAGTCCGGTGTTTGAAACCGAAATGCATGGTGCCGAAGTCGATCGACTTGCTGGGATATTGGCCAAGGGCGAACTGACACCAGAACTCAAGGAGGAGTTGGTGTTGATGCTCCGAAATCGCTTCAATGCCGTGGTGACAATTTCCGATGAGGCCATCCGTTACGGATCGATGGCCGGAACTTTTCAGGCTCTGCCATCCTTGATGAATGGAGTGGTGCCAAAGATTCCAGAGACTTTGTCCTATTCACGACAAGGCGAGCTTGAACGGATTCTGCGTGCGATTGACGACGTTGGAGATGCCAAGGAGTAGATGAATGCGTCGGCTTGATTTTGTATTTCATATTTCATTTTTACTGTTGGCGGTTTCACCAAGCTTGCTTTCTGCATCTGATGATTCGGATCTTCCCGAAAGGATTGAGTGCGTTCGGCAGATTGCCAGTCTGCCGGATGGTAAGTGGCGAACCCGCGAGTTTCAATTGAATGAGCATCTCTATGATGCGCTTCCGAATCCTGAGGAAGACGGAATTGAGATTCGGCTCGGGCGTCGGATGTACTCTGCTTCGACAGCAGCTGTATCCTTTAATCCGGAGACTCCACCTGAGCGAATGGTCGAGTATTTGGATTTTGAGGATACGAATGAATTTTTGCCAACGATGATTGTTTCACCGGATGGTCGTTGGGCGGCAGCGTTTAGTCCCGTGACAATGAATGTTGCCGTTTATGATTTTAATGACGCTGGAAATCAGGTCTCGGGAGGCTACTATCTGCCTCGAAAGCCTTACCGGATCTTTGATTTGTCTCAATATATGGAAGCGGAAAAGCATCAGATTTTGAGTCCTTTGGGTTTTGCGCCTCGACTAAAGTTTTCAGATGCGAAGTCCGCTCTTGGAGTTCCTAGGCTTTTGCTCTCGAGTCCGTATCGATTTTTTGATTTTGATGTTGAGCAGGGCGTGATTGCCAAGATGCAACAGAGGTCTACTCCCAAGGTCATGTCGGCATTCTATCTGGATGATGCTGTCGTTTTGACTGAGCTCGATGGTTATACTTATCAGAACTCATCTGGGATCGGCCGAGTCCAAATTTTTGGAAATCAGGAGGGCTTCTTGGGTCCGCTTCACTCCTTTCAGATGCCCGATCGAGATCCTCTCGTTATCGCCCCTCTCTACGAGCGGATCGGTGCAGCCCCGCGGCTGAGTTTTCTTCGACCGGCCGAGAATTCCAGTCAGCCCTATTCACTCGAGATGATCGGTCATACTCCGACGGAGCATCATTTTCCGATTTCGTGGATGAAGACCACTCGGCAGGGAATTCTCTCTTATTCGGCGGAAGATCGAATTCTTCGATGGACGCGACTCGTTCCTTAGCGGCCAATACTCTCAACGATGCTAGGCTCTGGATAAGTGATGAGAACGGCTCGATGCTTTCCGTGGAAAACAAACATACTCCCAGCGGCTACGGCTGAAGCCCCCGCTTCTTTAACAGCCTGTTGAAAGTGCTCGACACTCCCCGCTCCTCCACAGGCAATCACGGGAACTCGAACCGCATCCGTCATGGATTTAATGAGTTTGAGATCATAGCCTGTCATGAGGCCATCGTGATCAATCGAGTTGATGAGGATTTCGCCGGCGCCAAGTTTCTCAAGTTCTTGAGCAAGAGTGATAGGGTCTTGTTTGACTTTGGTTTGGCCACAGCGAGTGAGAACTTCATACTTACCAAGCCAGCTTTTCTTAACATCAATAGAGGCTACGATGGCTTGAGCGCCAAAAAGATCCGCTGCTTCTTGAATCAGATGCGGGGTTTCGACGGCAGAAGTATTGAGGGCGATTTTTTCTGCACCGAGAGAAAATAGCCTCTTCATTTCGTCGATGCTTTTTACGCCGCCTCCGTAGCAAAAGGGCATGAAGCACTCTGTAGCAATATCGGCAATCAGATTAAAGTCAGGTCCTCGGTTTTCACGAGTGGCAGAGATATCGAGGACGATGATTTCATCCACCTCCTTCTCATTAAAAATTTTGACGGCGTTAATGGGGTCGCCCACATATTTGGGATCTTTGAATCGCTGTGTTTTGTACAAGCCGCCGTCTTGAATGAGAAGGACGGGAATGACTCGAGTTCGAAGCATTTTAGTTTAACCTCAAGTCGGCAAAATTTTTCATGAGCCGCATACCGAATTTGTGAGACTTCTCGGGATGAAACTGAGCGGCAAAGATGTTTTGGTGCTCAAGAGCTGAGGCAAAGTCAAAGCCGTAGTGTGTCTTGGTCAAAATGTCGGAAGGGGACTCAGCCTTCAAAAAATACGAGTGAACAAAATAAAATCGAGATTGGGATGAGAGGCCTTCCAGAAGGGGTGAGGACTTTTGGGGTGCGATGAGGTTCCATCCCATGTGAGGCACTTTGAGAGTCGCATCGTCGAGTTGAAAGCGAAGAGTTTTGGCTTTGATAAACCCAAGGCCCTCGACATTTCCCTCTTCGGAAAATTCGGTGAGCAGTTGCGCGCCGAGACAAATTCCGAGGGTGGGCTTTTTCGTTTCCAGGACATTTCGTCTGAGAGCTTCGATGAGTCCGCGTTCTTTGAGATTTTTCATCCCGGCGGCAAAGTGTCCAACGCCGGGTAAAATGATTTTGGCTGCTGCATCAATGATCGCAGGATCTGAGGCAATAGTGGCTCGAACTCCTACTTTTTTGAGCATGTTTTGAATCGAGCCCAAATTCCCCATGCCGTAGTCGATGATGGCAAGCATTGGGGGCAGAATAGCTGGTTTTTTGAGGGGGGCAATTGGGGAATCACCACATTCTGGATTTTGGGCCGTGAATTGGATAGTCTGAGTTGTTAGCTTACGGAGGGGATTTATGCTGCCATCAGCGACAACGAAGTCATCGATCAAGAGAGCTCAATTTTTGCCATTTCACAAAGCGGCCATTGGAGAACAAGAAATCGAGGCGGTTGTTTCCACTCTTCGCTCTGGTTGGTTGACTTCAGGCCCAAACGCCAAAGCCTTTGAAGAGGAGTTTGCTTCTGCCGTAGGAGCTCGTTTTGCAGTATCGGTTAACTCTTGCACAGCAGCTTTGCATTTGGCTGCCGAAGCTTTGGGTATCAAAGAAGGAGACGAAGTGATCGTTCCTTCAATGACATTTACCGCGACAGCGGAAATCGTCTCATATTTGAAAGCTCGCCCCGTCATTGTGGATGTGGATCGATCAACGCAGCTGATCGATATGAAGGATCTGGATAGAAAGCTTTCATCAAAGACTCGAGCCGTCATGCCAGTCCATGTCGCAGGCCTCCCTTGTGATTTGGATGGCCTAAGGTCCGTCGTTTCTCAAAAGAAATCAACGGCCTCGTTTATTGAGGACGCAGCCCATGCGTTTCCTGCAAAGTATAAAGACCGCTTTATTGGTTCGATTTCAGAAGCAACGTCTGTTTCTTGCTATGCCACCAAGACCATCACCGCGGGCGAAGGCGGGATGTTGACCACGAATGATGAGAAGTTGGCGCAGCGAGCACGAGTCATGCGAACCCATGGGATCGATCGAGACGCTTACTCAAGAAGTGCATCCCAAGATCCCTGGTACTATGAAGTCGTCGATGCGGGATTTAAGTATAATCTTACAGATTTTGCAGCAGCGATAGGTCGGGTCCAGCTGAAGAAAGCTGAGGAAATGCGCGCGAGGCGAGAAGCGATTGCGGGCCGTTACCAAGCGGCATTTAAGGATTCAAAATTTTTCATGCGGCCAGTTGAGGCTGCACCGGCCTCACTGCATTCGTGGCATCTCTACACCCTTCAGCTCAATTTGGAGTCCCTCACCGTCGATCGAGCGCAGTTTTCCCGCGCCCTTCGTGAGATGAATATCGGAACAAGCGTTCATTGGATTCCTTTGCACCGCCATCCTTTTTATCGCAAGAGGTTGGGATGTCGAGATGAGGATTTCCCAAACGCTTCTTGGTTAGCCGATCGAATTTTGTCGCTGCCGATCTTTCCCGATATGGCGCAGCAGGATGTCGACGATGTCATTGAATCCGTCATGCACGTGACAAAGAATTATGAGAGATGACCTCGCGTTGATGTCAAAAATTCTCAAGCGAGCTTTTGACCTCGTGGCCTCGCTTTGTGCTTTGATTCTGCTATCACCTCTGATGGTTTTCTGTGCTATTGCCATTCGATTGGATTCCGCTGGTCCGATTTTTTTTAAGCAGGAGCGGGTGGGTCATTTCGGAAAAAGATTTCATATCCTCAAGTTCAGGACAATGACCCAACAACAAGATCCATCAACCGCTCAGGTCACTGGTGGCGATGATAAGAGAATCACTCGGATCGGAAGGATTCTGCGAAGAACAAAGATTGATGAGATTCCGCAGTTTTGGAATGTCTTGAAAGGTGAGATGAGTGTTGTAGGGCCGAGACCCGAGGTCGCTAAATTTGTGGCGCTTTTTCCACAAGACTTTGGAGAAGTGCTGAGTGTGAGGCCGGGAATCACAGATCTTGCCTCTATTTGTTTCGTAGATGAGGAAGCGAGGCTTCGCGGAGCCGCTGATGTTGAAAGACTTTATGTCGAGGAGATTTTGCCCGCAAAGCTTAAGCTCCAGAGTGAGTACGTTCGCGGGGCGAGTTTCATGCTCGATATGAAGATCATCGCTTTGACGTTGGCTGCAGTCGCTGGTTATCGGCGTTTTAGACAATAAAGACGATGAGTTCTTAAGAAGGGCATTGTCCACTCAAGCAGTGCTGCAAGGGGTATTGAAAGCCTGCATAGTTTTCGGGCAATCGGTGGAGCGAGAGTAAGAGAGCGGCTTTCGATTTCGAAACTGGGAAAGAGGCGGGCGATCTCGCTCTTTCGAATCGCACAAACATTGGCATTTGACGGGTTGTCGAAAACAAAATCATAGATCAGTACAATGCCAGAGGGTTTGAGAATTCTTGCAATCTCTTGCGCGATGGCAGCGCGGATTTGGGGAGATAGAACGGAAGACAAGACGACGTTCATTGTAATGATATCAAAGAAGCTATTTTCAAAGGAAGTGTTTGCAGCGTTAGCTTTCTGTAGATGAAAGAGCGGGTACTTGGACTTTGCAAGGTTTACTCGATGATCTACTAGATCAATTCCATAGAGATTTGTGGGTGTAGCTCCCCAATCGAGAAGACTGCCAAGCCAAGAGCCAGAGCCACAGCCGACATCGAGAATGGTCTTGTCTGCTAGATCAGCGACTCCTTTCCTCAGGAGCTCCTCAGAAAAAAATCGCCTCAGTTGAAACTGTTGCAGGTGCACTTCCGGCTGTTGGCCGCTGTAGATAGATTTATTTGGGCTCGCATCTCGCTCACGATAGATTCGTGAAATGCGCTCCTCCTCCTGCCTATCAAGAGACATGAATGTATTTTGAGCTATCGAGTGAGGTTTGCAAAGTAATTGTCCGGCGCCGAACGTCTGAGAATCAAAAAATCCCAGATGCCCCGTAAATAACCGAGACCGTAGCCCAAATGGAGAGTCGCAATTGCTACGGGCATCATCATAAGCTCGCCAAGTCCAGAGGACGATTTGATGCTCGAGCCAAGTGCGAGCAGGGTATAGAGACTACAAAGTGACAATAGAGTGATTGCCGCTGAGGGAGAAAAGGCGCTCGCACAGACAAGCAGAAATCCTAAAATCAGCGCTAGAGGTGGGACGAGCTGCCGGAGATTGGTCGCCGTTTTGTGCTTTCGGTTTACAAAGACTTTCCAGTAACCGTACTGCTGATATTGCGAAAAGAGTCTCTTGAGACTGGATCGAACGATGTATTCAGTTGATATGCTTCCGCAAAAAAGAATCTTGCCGCCGGATTGGCGCAGTCTAAAGTTGAGATCGTCATCTTGATTTCGATGAAGACTTTCATCGAAAAGCCCAACCTTCTCAAGGGAGGTCTTTCGGTAAATGGGTACTCCCGCCGTGTCGACAAACTGATCTTTTTTGAGAGCTCGAAAGTTTCCTGCTCCAACTCCAAAGGGGCTGCTCATCGCCTTTGCAATGGCATTCGAAAGAGGGCTTTCGCCCTTGTTGAGAAACTGTCCACCGACACAAGCAACTTCCTCGTTAGAAAGCAGGGCTTTGATACCATCCGAAACATAGTTTGGAGATAAAACATTCCTGGCTCCTACAATACAAACAATGTCACCGGTTGATTGTTTGATCCCCAGGTTGAATGCGTAGGGCGTGAGCTTCTTCTGGTTCTCAATCAATCTGATTGCCGGCCACCTGGCCTGCCATTGCTCGACGATCCAGCGAGAGGAGTCGTCGCTCATTCCATCAACAATGAGAACTTCCAGTTCACCGTTGTCTAGTTTCTGCTTGTAAAGCGACTCAATGCAGGCACCGATATGCTCAGCCTCGTTGCGGCAGGGAACAATGATGGAAATGCGAGAAGAGTTAGTCATGGTTGCTTTTGTTAACCGCCCATTCCGACTTAATTTGATCGTCTCACATGCGAGTTCCAAATGGCTAGCTGGAAGAGGCTCCACAGCATAAAGCCAGATCTGTCTTCGCCCTCACGATGGCGTTTAATCGCGGACTCTAGACTGGGGCGCATGATCGAGAAGTCTTTGAGAAAAGTGTCGTCGAGAAGGTAGCCGCTGAGCATCTCGGAGAGCGGCCCTCTCATCCAGCCGTCAAAGGGAACTCCGAAACCCATTTTGCGACTTTTGAGAATGTCGTCCGGTATTTTCCCTTTCATCGCACGCCTTAAGATGATTTTTCTGTTACCCCCTCGAACCTTCCATTTGCTTGGCAGGTTGACCGCGAGCCTGACTAGATTTTCATCCAGGAGGGGAACGCGCACCTCAATCCCAGCGGCCATCGATGCTCGATCTACCTTTGGGAGATAGGTACTCGGGAGTTGCACGGTAAGATCCGTGAGAAGCATCTGTTGAACGGGCTCGAAATTCCTGAAGCGTTCGGCCGCATGGAGATAGGGAAGAAGTGGATTTGTATTCTTCAGTAGATGCTCTTCCCGTTCTAGCGAAAAAAGTCTTTCAGTGCGGAAGCTTGGCGTGATGGCGCTGATTATGTGAGCCATCCTAACTCCCGCGCTGTTTTGATTCATCGCCTCAGCGACTCGGGAGAAGCGAGCGCCCAAAGATCCCAGGGGCCTCAGAAGTGGATCAAAGTGCGTGGGCCAGAGCCTCCAGAAGCGGATTTGATCGAGCGCTGAGTACCGACGATAGCCCCCAAAAAGTTCATCGCCCCCATCACCTTGTAAGACTACCTTTACCAGACCGTGAAGCTCCTTACACATTAGATAGATTGGCAGGTTTGCCGCATCGGCGAACGGCTCATCGTGGGCATTGGCAAGCTCTCGAATCGTCGAGCTCAGGGTACTGCCTCTGATGTGAATCTCGTGGTGAGTCAGGTTTAGGTGCCGTGCGACTCGGGCAGCCTTTGGCATCTCACTCGAATTTTTGGTGAAGTCGAAGTCGGCAGTGAAGCTTTGAAGTGGAGTCTGGCTGGCTTGAGTCGCGGCGGCAGCGATAGCAGATGAGTCGATACCTCCACTTAGAAAGAGACCAATAGGAACATCGGCCATAAGCTGTCGCTTTACGGCAAGATCAAGCGCTGTTTGAACTTCGATTGTCGCCTGCTCCAGGTCAGAAGTCTTTGGTGCTTGGATCAGCCAGTCTTCGATTTTCCACCAAGGCTCAAGGCGCTCGTGGTTTTTTTCAATAACAAGCCAGTGGCCGGGCTCAAGAGATCTAACGCCCGTATAAATTGTGCGTGCCCCGTGTGAATTTCCGTACCAGAGATACTCAGCTAAGCTTTGATCGTCCAAGCGCGTATCAACGTCACCCGCCTCAAGAACCGATTTAATCTCTGATCCAAACGCTAGGCCAAAGCGAGAGGGTGCAAAGAAGAGAGGTTTCATGCCCAGTCGATCGCGCATCAGAAGAAATCGCCTCGAGCTGGGATCCCACAGCGCCAAGGCAAAGATCCCCTCGAGTTTCTTGAGACCATCGAGTCCCCATTGATCGTAAACATTGAGAATGACCTCAGTATCCGAATGACCTCGCCAGATATCACGTCCGAGTTGGGTAAGTTCCCGGCGCAAGTCCAGGTAGTTATAAATCTCTCCATTGAAGGTGATGATAGGACCAGCTTTGCCGAGGCGCATGGGTTGAGCGCCGCTCTCACTTAGATCTAAAATGCTGAGTCGTCGATGACCAAGTGCGACAGGGCTTTCGATGAGTAGTCCGGCAGCGTCTGGGCCTCGCTTAGCGAGGCTGTCCGTCATACGAGAGACGATTTCGGTTAACTCGGACTCAGTTGCTCTTTGGCCCTGATTTTCGAAGAAGAGGCCCGTGATTCCACACATCTTATCTTTGCTCCGAATCGCGAAACATTCTGAGCGTCTTTGGCCCGAAAGTCCCCAAGATGATTAGCGCACAGATCGCCGCCAGTGAGGCCCGCCAGCTCATGCTCGTGTCGTTGATATCAATGAGGACGACGATGGAGGAAAGTGCTGTGAAAGTTATCAACCACCTCCAATTGAGACCGGTGAAGTTGAGTGCTGCTCGAATCTCGACCTCTCTCAGAGCGGCAAGACAAAGCATTGAAGCCAGATACGCAATAGCAGGGGCAAGGGGGGAAAACAAGATGCCAAAAACAACCGAGCAAATCGCCGCAACTAAACTGCTGATCAGTCCAGAGAGAAGAGCGCCTTTGACCTTTCCCGACATCGTCAGGATCTGGAAATTGACGGAGGCGATGCTTGAAATCGTTGAGGCCAAGGTAACTAGGACGAGAGTGTGATAGGCTTCAGGATCGTTGAGAGTAAAAAGGCTAAGCCATTCCTTTCCAAAGAAACAAATCAAAATGAAACACAGACCATTCCAAAGCAAAAGAGTGCGGTTTGTCTGACTTGAAAGTTCTTTAATAGATTGAGTTTTCCCCTCTGAAAACGCCTTGGCTGCTGACGTGCAGATAAACGGATTGAGTGCCGTGACAGCGAGCACGGTTAAAAAATTGATACGAAGAGCAACTGAAACAGAAGCGATGCTCTCCGGTAAAGTAAAGTAGGATGATGCCGTAATGCAAACTGCCGAAAGTCCTGAGTTGAGAATCTGTGTGACACCGAGTGGTGCGCCTAATCTCAGGAGCTGCTTTGCTTGGCTCCAGTCTGAGGGAATGATCTCAGATCCCCTCCACGTTTTATGGGTAGCACTGAGTAGAACAACGAGTCCCACTGCGGCCGCAAAAACATGCCAGAGGCCAGCAGTTAGGGCGCTATCTTGCATGAGAAGCTTCATGGAGAGAGCGCCGAGACAAAGTATCAAGGGCACGAAAATTGTTTCATAGTAGGAGGTGACTCGTCTTTCCCCGCAGACGATGAGCGCTGAGGCGGCGGTTCGAGAGCCAGATAGCAAGACTCCGTAGCCCAAAGCCACAATCATGATTGCCAAATCGATCTCAATAGCTCGAGGAAATAGGGTCATGAGCCCCCCGATGGCTGCAAGGCAGACGAGGCCCGCAACTAATCCAATCAGAGCTGTGCTGATGACTTTTTTCCTCATCAAGGCGGATGTGGGCATGAGAAACACCAGTGATTTATCGAGGCCTCCATTCAAGATATAAAGAAGGAGGGATGCATAGGATAAGCCTATGGTTAGGACTCCGAACTGCTCAGAGCCCATTGAACTGATAAAAAAATAGAGCGATGCATAAGTCAGCGGGACCTTAAGCAAGTTTGCCATGCCGAAGCGAAATGAGCTTTGAAGTACTTCCCTTATATTCAAGATGACTCTCTCCAGCTTGAGCTTAGATAAAAAATAACAAACGATCCGAGAAAAAATGCGCTGAATCCCTTGTAAGTCTCTATCGGGGCGCGCATGAGGGAGGGAGCGTAGGCTAAGGCAGTGACAGAAAGTGCGAGAGCGAGAGTGGATCCTGCTTTGCTCAGAGAAATTTTGGGGTCTCGAGCAATCTGATTGGCTTTCCCCCAAACCAATCCCATGATGAAGCCGCCAACGAGGGGGCCTAGCCAGCCGATATTAAGATACCAAGCTGCAGCGTGATGGATGGTGAATCCCTGACCTTGTTTTGCAAAAATCCCCTCGGAGTAAACTTGATATACTCCTTCGGTCCGTGGGAGACCGAAAAACTGCGGAGGAATGCTGACAATTAAATCCCAAAATCCATGTCCCCACTGAATCGGTAAATCCAATTTCAAGATTCCATAGAGCGAAAAGTGAGCAGCAAATGCCTCATTGCTGGTGAGGACATCAAAGGCCCCAATCGTAAACGATTCCCAAAGGTCTTTTTGAGAATCGAGTATGCCCTCTCCTCGTGTGCCATCGATCAGGGCAAAAATCGAAAAACCCAAAGCGGTCATGAGGGCGATCGGTGCAAAGGATAGGCGCCCGCCTGCAAGGCTAAAGCCGACGATACCTGCCAAAATTGCAGAGAGAAGCTCGTGCTTGTCTCCCATAAAAATACTGACTCCAGCCGCTAAAACAATGTTCAGGCCGATCACTAGACCAGACGCCAGTTTCATGTTCTTGAGCTGTTTCTTACTGCCAGCGAAAAAAGCACCAGCTCCTGCAAAGGCTGTCGCCAGCCCCACCTCTCTCAGTGCCATTGATAAAGAGTATCGCCAGTCGGAGTTAAGGGTCGTGAATTTCAAATAGCCAGCTGCATTCCCGACAGCGATCTCTACGAGATGATCCTTGATCAGGAAGAGAGAGATGCCTTGGAGAGTAAGAGCAAAAACTCCCAGTTTGAAAAAGTTTAGGAATACAGGAGGCGATTCTCCGTATGATTTCTCAGTTCTATTTGTGACGCTGTGGACTCCAGCCACTGCGGCTGAAAAAAACAAAAAGTAGCCAAACATCGTCAGCCAGTATTCATCATCTAACTGCGGGTATATGAGCTTGGAGGACAAGTTGGGTAGTCGCATCCCTGTGGAAAAACCTAAGCTTTCCAGGATGATGAAGGCGCTGCCAAAAAGAGAGAAATAGAAGGCCAGCAGTAATCCAAGAAGAATGGGGACGGATTTGAGGCGATACCAAGTTGCGGCAATCAGGGTAAAGCAGATCGTAGTGAAGAGTATCCAAGAGGCGGCGTGGGTCATGATGCCCCCAGCTTTGTTAGCCGAGTATAAACTTCTGAAAGTCGAGCGATCTCCGTTGGCTTGCTGAGGATATCCGCCTTGCTGCGACCATTCGAGCGGCGGCACTCGCGAAGAATTGTAACCACTTGGCCTGCAAACGCCTGAGCGGTTCTCTCAACGACTGCTGATGGAGCGATTCCTTCGAGAAGATGCCTGACGTCACCAACGTCCACGCTGACAACCGGCAAGTTGCAGCAGATCGCCTCTTTGACCACGTTGGGTGAGCCCTCCGTCAAACTAGCTAGTACCAAGCAATCGGCAGCGGCCATAAAGAGGGGCATCTCTGTCTGATCTGTGGTGCCTGATAAGATAAGAAGCTCGGCATCTGGAGTCTTTTCTTTGACAATTTGAAACATTGCTTCAACGAGTGCTTGTCCTTTGAGCCCTGGGCGACCGCCAGAACTAAACAGAATATATTTGCAATTCGCCTTGAGTTGAAGTCGTTGGCGACATTCCACTTGTGACATTGGTAAAAACATCGCGGTATCCACCCCGCTTGGAATAATGCTTAGCTTTTCTGGATTAACAAAAAACAGTTTTTCGCTCAGGCCGCGACTGACGCAGATGACGTGATCACAGAGTGATGCAAAAGCTCTCGATGTAAGAGCTGAGATTCGGGATGAGAGTGTTTTTGCATTGTTGATATCGGAGCCGCGAAAGGTGACAACCAAAATGGTTTTGAAAAAAAATTTAGCATAGAGTCCCAGCAGAAGATTCACTCCTCCGTACTGACAGTGCACAAGCGCAAAAGACTTTTG
>JBEIHI010000017.1:0-19482 GCA_040381435.1 Bacteriovoracaceae bacterium
ACCGTCTCCATCAACCTGGCTGGCGTTCCTGCGATTGCATTTCCCATTGGTCACACCGCCCAAGGCCTGCCGGTTGGAGCTCAGTTTATTGGCCGCCCCTTTGCGGAAGCTCAACTCTTCCAAGCTCTCAACGGCTTTGAAAGAGCCTGCCCGATTGAACGGAGGGAATTGTCATGCTGATGGAAGACATCCTCAAAAAGTATGAAGTGGTGATTGGGCTTGAAGTGCACGCGCAATTGAAGACTCACGAGAAGTTGATGAGCGCTGCGGCCAATGCATTTGGCCAGGGACCCAACACGGCAGTCTCAACAGTTTGTACGGGAATGCCGGGAGCACTTCCGACACTCAACAAAAATGCTGTTGTGATGGCGGTGAAGACTGGGCTCGCTCTCCACTGTGAGATTCAACCTCTGAGTGTTTTTTCTCGAAAACATTATTTTTATCCCGACCTTCCCAAGGGGTATCAGATTTCCCAGTACGATCGACCTTACGCTCTCAGAGGTCATGTTGAGTTCTTCATGAAGAACGAGCGCAAGAAAATTCACCTTCAGCGAATTCATCTTGAAGAAGATGCAGGCAAAAATCTGCATTTCGATGATCGAGGCGTCAGCCTAGTGGATTTAAACCGCTCGAGTGTTCCGTTGATCGAAATCGTCTCAGAGCCAGAGCTGCGCTCTCCTCAGGAAGCTGCCGCTTATCTGAAAGCTCTGAGACTTGTTCTGCGATATCTCGATATTTGCGATGGCAACCTGGAGGAAGGAAACTTCCGCTGTGATGCCAACGTCAGTCTTCGACTCCACGGAGCGAAGGCATTTGGAACACGAGTGGAGCTCAAGAACATCAATAGTTTTAGAAATCTCGAAAAGGCGATCATTTACGAAATTGAGCGCCAGTACCACAGCATCGAGAATCGAGAGCCCATCGTTCAAGAAACGCGTCTTTGGGATGCTGATAAAAACAAATCTATCAGCATGCGATCAAAAGAAGAGGCCTCGGATTATCGGTACATGCCTGAGCCGGATTTGTTACCATTGAGACTCTCCCCCACAACCATCTCATCTCTTCAGAGTCAGCTGCCTGAACTGCCCATGGCGAAAATGGATCGATTTGTGCGAGACTACGGCCGCTCAGAATATGATGCGGATGTCTTGTGCGCCTCTCAGGCGTTGGCGGACTACTACGAGAGCGTCGCGCAAACGACCGGCGATCACGTTTTAGCGTCTAACTTTATTCAGACAAACGTCCTCGCCAAGATTGCAGATGTGGAGCGTGACTTTGCGACCTTCTATCCCGACGCCAAGGCTCTCAGTGAATTGCTTCTCAAAATTAAAGACAAAACTCTTTCGCTCAATCTTGCCAAAGAGGTCTTCGAAGAAATGATGAGTTCCAAGAAGCCAGCGACGACGATCATTCAAGAAAAGAACCTTATTCAGATCTCAGACGAGGGCGCTTTGAAGGCAGCGATTCAAAGCATTTTGGATGCAAATCCCGGCCAGCTGGCTGAGTACCGCTCGGGAAAGGACAAGCTCTTTGGATATTTCATGGGACAGTGCCAGAAAGCCCTGCAGGGAAAGGCCAGTCCGGCCCTTCTCAAAGACTTGCTTGAGAAAATGTTAAAAGGAACGGCATAATCGCGCCTATGGGAAAGACCTCTATGACTAAATTGGAAACTTTTGAACAAAAGCCCTACGGAACCAAACTCGGAAAAGTTGTTTGGTGGAACGGCAAATTGGTCAATCCCGATGATTGCCGCATTCATGTGACCGCCCACTCTTTGCATTATGGGCTGGCGGCCTTTGAGGGTATTCGAGCGTACAAGCTTCATAATGGCAAAACAGGAATTTTCCGATGCCGTGAGCATATCGAGCGTCTGTTGGCATCCTGTCACACTGGATTTATTCGACTTGAGTATTCTGTGGATGAACTCGTTGAAGCCTGCAAACTGACCGTCCAAAACTCAGGAATGGACGCCTGCTATCTTCGTCCGATTGCGTTTCTCGATGCAGGGCCTTTGGGTGTTTTCTTTAACAGCGATTCCCACCCCGTTTCAGTCGCCATCATGACAATGGACTGGGGTAAATATCTCGGCGCTGATGCGATGGCCAAAGGATCACGGCTCAAAATCTCGAGCTTCACTCGTCATCATCCGAATATCTCGATGACGAAAGCCAAGTTCACAGGAAACTACATCAACTCCGTCCTTGCGAAGCTTGAAGCACGCAAGATGGGATTTGATGAGGGACTACTTCTGGATCCCGAGGGCTATCTCGCCGAGGGATCTGGCGAAAACCTCTTTGTGGTTCGAAAGGGCAAACTCTACACACCATCCGTTGAGTCCGTCCTTGAGGGGATCACTCGAGATACAGTGATTCATATTGCGCGCGATCTCAAACTTGAGTTGGCAGAGCGCCGAATCACTCGCGATGAACTCTATAATGCTGATGAAGCCTTTTTGTGTGGCACAGCGGCTGAAATCACTCCGATCGCTGAAGTCGATATGAGAAAGATCGGCGCAGGGAAACCAGGACCCGTCACCAAGATGATTCAGGAACGATATTTTGAAATCGTCACAGGCAAAGTGGAGAAGTACTCCTCATGGATTTCGGTGGTTTGATTAAGCATCTTAGTTTGTTTTTGGTATTCACAGCTCTTTTGGGCTGCTCCAGTCGCTCAGGCTCTGGAGCTCGAAATCCTGCTCAACCTCTGAGCGTCTTGGAGACACCCCTCTCAACCGAACGTGCATTTCGTCTGTCAGAGCATTTTTTGGAATATGAACGAGGCTTTCGAGTTCAAATCCGAGATCTCAGCCGCGGCCTGATCGTGACCGATTGGTTTCTCGATGGCCCCGAACGCCATCAAATCACCATTCGCGTCACCCCTGAAGTGAAGGGAAGCGTGATTTCTACGCACCTTCGAACCGAAGCGATGGACGCGGGGCGATGGAAAGATGTACCTAGCGTCGGAAGCCGAGAAGCCTCTTTTTTGAAGGATCTAGACCGTTATCTGACCCAGCGCAGCACCCCCTCTAAGACCCCCTAAATTGAGTTAGAATAGAGGGAGCTTTGCTCTCAGCAAAGCTCTGTGGCGGGGGCGATGTTTGTCTAAAGACGAATCACAACTTGATTTCGAAGAGTCATCCAAACGCTTCGGACGATACAAAGTCCTCGAACACCTTGCCAAAGGCGGGATGGCGCAAATCTACAAAGCCGAAACCCCCAACGGAAAGGTCTTCACTCTCAAAAAGATTCTTTCTGATTTTTCAAGTAACCCCGAGTTCATCAAGATGTTCCTTGAGGAAGCGAAGATCTCTCTTCAGCTCAAAAATCCGCACATTGTTCGCGTCTTAGACTTTGGCCAAGTCGACGGCGTCTATTTTTTAGCAATGGAGTATGTGTTTGGACGGGATCTTGGCACACTGCTTCGAACCTGTGTTGAAAAAAAGGTTTATGTTCCGATCGAGGTTGCCTGCTTCATGATGCTTCAGTGTGCGAAGGCCTTGGACTATGCTCACACTTGGGTCGATGAACTTGGCAAGCCCTCAGAGATTGTTCATAGAGATATCTCCCCTCCCAATATTTTGGTTTCCTATAACGGCGAGCCCAAGATCTTGGACTTCGGAATTGCCAAAGCTCAACGATCCCCTAACCGCAGAAACACCCGCTCGGGTGTTTTAAAGGGCAAGTTTTCCTATATGTCTCCCGAGCAAGCCACAGGACAGCCGCTCTCGGGATCCAGTGATCAATTCAGTCTCGGAATTGTGCTTCATGAACTCCTAACCTGTCGCAGCCTGTTTTACTCGAAAGATGAAATGGAGACGCTCGAGCGCGTTCGAAAGGCCGATGTCCCGGCTCCTCGAAAATTCAGACCCGAGATTCCAGTCGAACTCGAAAAAATCGTCATGAAGAGTTTGTCGCGTCGGACTCGCTCGCGATTCAAAAGCTGCCGTGAATTCGCTGAAGCTCTTCGTGATTTTCTGCGAAAGAATTATCCAAGAACAGATGCCAGGACCGTCGCACGATTTACACGATCTCTGTTTCCACAGGACTTTCAAACGCGTTCCCAGTCAGCGCTCAAAGAGGGCTGGGTCGACGTTTTGGTTTCAGGAGGTGCGGATGAAGATCTCCTGCTCGATCGAACTTTTTCTGAGGAGATGGCGCAGCGGCATCTTGGAGCTAGCCGAAGTGAGAGTCTATCCGCCTGGCAAAAAGCTCTCTATGATCCCCACGTCAATGCTCAGCTGAAGTCGTGGGCATGGAAGACCGCCCTCGTTGGCGGAATTTTGGGATTGGGTGTTTGGGGCTGGAAGGGCGGATACCTTCAACGCCTGCCTCAAATGACTACCGCCGCGGTCAGTCAGATACTCAACTATGACTGGGCGCGATATTTTTCGACCGCCGAATCGAAATCGGCTCCGGCAACCCCGCCCGCGGAAGCGAAGACACCGCCTGAAGCTGTCCCCTTTGGAGGATTTGCTTACTGGAAACAAATGGCTGATGAAGCAGAAGCCAACGGCCGATGGGAGGAAGCTGAAGTGGCGCTCAAGAGAGCCATTGAAATCAACCCCTTTGAAACCTCTCTGCAGACTCGTCGTGAGTTTGTGATGATCTATCAAGGCCAGCTTGATTCTGGCTGTCGCTATTTTCAAACCACTCCTGATGTTGGCCCAGCCGACAAACTACTCGCTTCGTCCATCTGCGCGGAAGGACGAGGAGACTGGATCAAAGCTGCCAGTGGCTATCAGGATTTTTTAAGACTTTATGCCCAGGATCCACGTGCTGCCAAAGTTTCTTGGGCTCTCAAGCAGTTGCGAGGTAAGATTCAGCAATGAAGCAAATCGCGCTCACATTCATGACCGTGTTTTTCAGCGCTTCGTGTGGATCAGGAGATTTCCGCGTGAATCCTTCCGCGGGTACATTATCTGACTTGGCGGGGTCTAATCCCACCGATCCTAAAGACTTCTTCAAACAGAAACTCTTCCCCATCATGACAGCCTCGACGGGAAGCAAGGGTTGCTCAAACTCAGGATGCCACGCTCTGGCACCCAGCGGAAACTCGGGCACTGAACCCTACTTTATTGACGCCTCCGACTCGGAAGCCTCCTGGAGTTGGGCCCAAGTTCGTCGAGTTAATCCAGTCATTGCGACGAGTTTTTCGGATGCTGGAGATCCCACAATCAAAGAACAAATCGACTCCAATCATAAGGGTGTCAATTGGTCGGCTGCCGAGAAAGCTCTCGTGAACGAGTGGGTCAATCTCTCTGAATAGCCCGCATTAGCGAAGACTTAGATTTTGCTGTGGAAGAGCCTCAAGTAGATTCTGAGCTCCCGCAAAGACCTCTTTGATCTTTTCGGGATCAATCACGATTTTTGGCTTTTGAGTATTGGCTCGAAACTCTTTGAAGACGATAGCTTCTTCCAAAATCATTCGCGATTCAAAATCCAGCTGAGAGAGATCGATCATCGCATCGGCCACCCATCGAGCCTTCTGAGGAACGTCTCGATTCACTCCTAAGCGACGAGCAGAAACAGCGTCAAAACCTTCTTGCTTCAGTTGAAATCGAATCAGAACTCCCGAAAGAGCATTTTGAATTCGCTCTTCACGAACTCCATCTTTCGATTGTTCTGCGGTTTTAAAAATGGCGTAGGCCGTTGAGAAAAATCCTGTCTGAGGATTAAAGCCACCCAGCGATTCCATATTCGCAACGACTTCAATGGCCGGTAACCCTCTTAAGATTCGCTCTTGATTCAACGAGCGCACATCGGAAGCCCCAGGATATCGAGGATCGGCCACCATCAATCGATGCGTCAGTTCCGCAACGAGAGTCTTGGTATGGTGAGTCCTCAGTACGACTTCGTTCGATCGATCGTCAATCGGCTGCTTCTCGCTTGAATCGGCCTGAAGATCTCCATAGCCGCCAGCGACCTTTCCGCCTTTCCAAGCATCGTAAACATCATAAACCACGATACCAATGGAGATCAGCATCAAGGCCCAACTCGTCTTGTGCAAAATGGATCGACCCATGTCGCCTGCAGTCTTCGAGCTCGCCGCCATCGATTCACCGGGGGTTATTCCCTTGTAGGACGCCCCCTCAGGAAGAACTTCTCCGGCCTTTTGAAAATCTCTCCACCAGCGAGCAGGATTCCATTTCTGAGTGAAGCTTAAATCATTGGGACTCATGCCGCGCACCTTGCGCATCGTCGTCATGCGAGACCAGTACTTTCGGGATTGGAACTTCATCCACTCCACAAAGTGGGTCCATTTGGTGGTGCCCGAAACGCGCTGCAAATACTCTTCTCTTAAAAGATTCTCAGCCTCCTCAAGCATCTTCGAATGAACAGATCGAACTTCCTGAGCCAAGGCTTTCTGAAAAGCCTTTTCAGACTTAAATCCCTGCGGCGGGGTCAGTGCGGCTTGCTGGCGCGCAAGTTTTTCAGCGGATCGCAGCGAGATACCCCCCGACTCAAAGCGACTGATCGCAGACGCTAGGGCTCGTTCATGAACAGCACTATTCATTGTTCCCAGGGCGACGAGATCTTTTTCAACCCAACCCATCACGCGCTGAGCAATCTTATCTCCATAACTTTTGGTCAGAGCCGATCGAACACGATCAATATGTCGGTAGTATTTTTGACCAAGATCCAAAGCCTCTCGAAAGGCGATGTTGGTTTGAGAGCTCAACTGAACTCCTGCAATCACGGGCTTGGGCTGTGTCAGAGCCATTCGCAACTGATCATCCAAGTTAGAAATCCCCTGCAAACTTGCAGGCAAATTGGCTTTCATCTGGCCAAGATAAATATCCGTCGATCGAATAAAGCCCCTCTCCAGAACGACCAGAGATCTGGTCGCGCGCCAGACAACAAAGCTCATTACTGCCGAACCAAGGGCAACTCCCGTTCGACCCTTGAACACCGTCTCGGCAATTCGCAGTCCGCGGTTCGAACGAACGTCGTGAGCCGCCTGAGCCGCAGCATACTGCGTGGAGTGACTCGCAATCGTCATGATGCTGTCCTGATCCAGGGCACCCGAGACCGTTGACAAAACTTGATTGAAAAGAGCGATATCGTCTCCCGTCCAGGAGTAGGCATTCATCTTGGGCTTCACCAGGCGCATCCGCGCCAACACATTCAAAAACGCTATTCGGGATACGGTGAACTCTGAATCGTCAATCCAAGCGGCTTGATGAATCTTTTCTTCAAGCCAGTGAATCTCAGGAAGCGCATCTCGAAAAATAGACGTCAGATAGGGATCAATAAATTGGGCACGAATCTCATCAAAAACAATTCGACCATCTTCGGAGACGCGGCGATGAATCAAGTTATCAACATCTGCCATTGCCATCGGAAACGTTCGAGCTCGATACTCGTTATCAAACTGCAGGGCCTTTTGATTCATTTTAAGGTTGAGCTCCAAGGAAGCTTCGTATTGCTCAACAGCTCTCTGATTAATCACGGAAGCAGACTCACGAAGCGAGTCCATACACTGCATGGCAAAGAGGTGAACAAGGATGGCTTTTTCTTTGACATCCAGAGCCGCTCTAGCTTCCAACTTATCCGCTAACTGGGCCCAAGAAAGATCTCTCGAATACTCATCGATCAAAGCCACGGGGGCTGCCCACTTCAAGACTTCCAACCGAGCATCTTCGAAATCAGCAGGAGACCTTGCAAAAAATGGAATCGCGGCTGACTGAGCGAGATTGTCAAAAAACTCGGCTGTCTCTCCCCCACGAGAAAGGGACTGAAGAATATCTCTGGGATCGACCATGATTTTAGCGACAGATCGTTCTGACTGGACGTCAGCAAGCTCACGGCAAATAGCCAGAGGATCCACGCTTTGAGCTGACAAAGACCTCGAGACCAACGCAGCAAACAAAACTAATGCCATGGAGACAAATCGTAGAATCTCGCTCTTAGATGTTCGCTTGATAGACCTCATACGTGCGCTCTTGTAACACGAGATTGGGACACTGCATACCCTGCGCCCTACAACCCCAAATGGGACATTGATGGGACAGTCTCAGCTCATGAATGGGGGGGTATCAAGGAAAGGAGCGAGGCGGCACCCGGATTTGAACCGGGGATGAGGATTTTGCAGACCCTTGCCTTACCACTTGGCTATGCCGCCAGGCCTGAAAGGCCCTAGAATAACCAGATTCTTTTAAATGTCATCAGAGTTTACAAAGTCCACGATCTTAAGGCGATCCTGCTCACCCAAATCGAGGAATTGGACCCCAAAACCCGCTGGAAGCGATCCATAGGAGTTCTCTAAGGAGTGCCGAACTTCACCCGTCACGGCAATGGATTCACCACTTGGGAGCTTAAACTTGAGAAGAATCTGAGCGCCGACGGGGGGCGGAATCAGAGTCTGAGCATAGAGCCCACCTTCACTCAATGTGGTGCTGAGACAAGAGCGCATTTCATCCTTCCAGTTGAACTCGACTGAGGTCACATAATCTTTCCGGAGATACCGTCGTTTCACACTGGGCTGGTCCATCATTTCTGAGGTTAGACGAATTTGTTTGCTTCTGTCATTCTGAAACCATGATTCATCTTCTGGTCGACGGTTACAATCTCATGCATGCCCTCGATCCTCGTCTAATCAAAACTCTCGAGGAAAAAAGACAGGATCTCATCGAGCGTCTTTCTGCGTATCAAAGCAAAAAGGGCGTCGACATCACTGTTGTCTTTGACGGAGCCCAGGGAAATATCTTTGCGAGTCGCGATCGGTATCAGCGTGTCACGATTGTGTTTACGCTTCCACCCCAATCCGCGGATGATTGGATCATTCGGGAATGCGAGGAAAATCCCGGAAACTATCTGGTAGTTTCCAACGATCAAGAGATTGTCCGAGCGGCAGAGACGAATGGCTGCATGAGCCTCTCAACGGATTTATTCATCGGCAAGATGGAGATGGCACAGGCCTACGATGATTTTGAAGTAGAAGAAGAGCGAGACGATACAGCCCCCCTCTATCCAAAAATCTCAACGAAGAAAAAGGGAGTCGCTAAAAAAGCCCCCAAAAGAGAACGAAGAAAGCTTAGTCGGCTGAAGAACCTTTAGCGCGCGCAATCATCGAAGACTTTTGATACGAGAAACTTAGCGGATTAACCGAAGAGCCGCCTTTTCTCATTTCAAAATGCAGGTGAAAGCCATTGGCCTTGCCTGAATTCCCTACGCTACCAATCACCACTCCCTGCTTCACTCGTGATCCTCGCTTAACAAAAGATTTGTCGAGATGGGCATAGAGACTTGTATAGCCATTTCCGTGAGAGACAATCACCGTTCGACCGTAAGTTCCCAATCGATCGTTGAAAACAACAATCCCTGATGATGCCGCTCGAATCGGAGTACCCCGTGGAGCGGCGATATCAATACCCTCGTGAAACCCTGAACTTCTCAAGCCGAAGCCTGAGCTGATGCGGCCATTTTGAACGGGCCATAGGAGAAGCTGACCAAAGCTTGTCCCTTTTCCCTCGTCCTCAAACTTTTTCCATGGCAACCGATTTGTTTCGCGCGGATCCTCTGATCCCGCAGACTCTGCATCGACAACAGCAGTCTCAGTCTTCTTCTTTCCCGTATCTAATCCACGAATGAAACTTTCTCTTCGCTCGCGACGATCCTCCGATCGCTGAGCAGACCAAGGAGTTACGGCAGGAGCCGGCTTCTTGCGCTTCCATGGACTCTCCCTCGCCTCAAGAGCGGACGCACTCAAGGTAAGTCCAAAAATAATCAGAAAAAGTCGAACCACTCCCTTTAGTTTAAAAGGGACCGTCGCCGGAGTCGACCATTGCGTGTAGACTTTGTCGATATCGCTCGCTCAAATCCATGAACTGAACGCCAACAAAAAATGCCATGTCGTGTCTGATGCTTCGCACCACTCGGCCCATCACGGAAATTTCCTCCACCTTCGAGCCTGCGACGCGAACACTAAAACTGAGCTCGAGCAAACTTCCCACAGCCAAATCATGATCAAGGTAGATCTTGAGGCCGCCCGCACTGAGATCCTCGATCGTGGCATACTCGACCCCTCGATCGCTGCGAATGCGAACACCCTCTCGGAGGGCGCTTCGTGGATACTGACGCTTAGCCATAAAAGCCATAGGGCCCCCTTTTAACGGAGGCTTTAAGGCCTGACAAGGACCCCATCTAAGCCCCTGATTTCAGCTATAATGAGGATAATCTGGGGGCCGAATGACTAAGAAACCGCCAACGATCTCCGACTCATCTGAAGATCAAACAATGATCAGTCCTATTCAGCAAATCGTTGAGGCAGCATCTGCTCGTCAACCCGCTCTTCTCATGATCTCGGGCCCACATCTCGGCCGAAGTTTTGAAATCGACAAAGAAGAATTTATGATCGGACGAATCGAGAACTGTGATCTTCAGATTGAAGATGATCTTGCCTCTCGACATCACTGCAAAATTCTCCTGACACCAGACGGCGCTCAAATCATTGATCTCGCCAGCACGAACGGCACACTCGTCAACGGTCGACGTGTGGATCGCGCGTTTTTGAAAGAAGGCGATCAGATTCAAGTCGGATCATTAACCATCTTCAAATATCATCTCCAAGGTGAGGCTGAGGCGAAGTTTCTGGCTCAGCTTTTTACGGCGGCCACAAAAGATTTTCTCACTGGAGCCTACGGTAAAAAGTTTTTTCTCGATCGTCTGTCTGCGGAATACCACTACCTGATCCGCAGAGGAGGCAACCTCACTGTCATGGCACTCGATTTGGATCATTTCAAATTGGTGAATGACACCTTTGGACACCTGGCAGGAGATGAAGCCCTCAAGGCCGTCGCAAAGCACCTCATCAATCACACGCGCAAAGACGATGTTGTCGCACGGTTCGGCGGTGAGGAATTTGTCATCCTCATGCGAGACATCAATCTTGAGCAGGCGAAGCAAATTGCGGAGAATATCCGCGAGGGCATCTCCAAAATCAAGCTCTCTGCTCCCAGCGGACAAGACTTTCAGGTCCGAGTCTCCATCGGGGTTTGCAGCCTTTCGACGGCTAACCGAGCGAGCTTCATCACTCCAGAGAGCCTGATTCAGCATGCCGACGAAAAGCTCTATGAAGCCAAGAGATCTGGCCGAAACAAAGTCTGCGCTTAAACAGTTCAGCAAAAGATGATTGAATGGAGTCATGCTCCGGTTGATGAGTTGGGAGTTCCTTTTTCTCCTCAATCTACTGATTGTTCCCTCCTTACCGCTCATTTTGAAACTGCTCTCCCGATTTTCATCGCGCATTTCGTGGAGCCTACTCTTTCTTCTCCATGCTCTTCCCTATGGACTCGGGATCTCAGCGAGGTTCATGGAAAAGCAAGGGGATCTCGTCCATTACTTGAAACTCGTTGGACTCCAATGGAGCCTCTCCTGGCTTGCTGTCTTAATCCTTTGGAATCTTGCCGATCCAACGAAACGTCTGAGATCGCTTTATGGAGTTTTCGCGATCTCGGCGGCTGTATCTGTTTTAGGCTTTCTCATCACTCCTTCACTCGTGGTTAGCGATCCGATTTTTGGAGTTGTTCCCGGTGCCTTTGCTATGGATGCCATCATCGATACTCATTTTTTTATGCTCCGCCTGGAGGGGCTTACCCTCGCTCTCGGGATCACTATTGTTCTTGGATTTTGGATTCGCTGGAGAAGCGCCAGCTTCCTTGCGCTTCTATGGATCGTTAGTTTGGGACTCGATCAGATTCGAATCGGGGCTTTTACATTGAGGCCGTCTTTTGAGAGAGAATTCGATCCCCCTCTTCAAAGTAAAAGTCTCCGCATCTTCGTTCAAGCGAATGCCGAGTTAAGCCCACAAGCAGAGGCCTGGCTGAAGGAGCTTGAGTTTCACGAGCAGGAGATTTTGCAGCGACTTCCCATCACCCCTCTGGAGAATCGGATCTTTGATATCTTCATTTATCAAAATGATGAGGCCAAGTATCGAGCCACCGGCGCTCGAAGAGTGCAGATTGGAAATTTTCTACGAGGGGAAATGCACCTTTCGTCTGTACATATCTTTTCTGAAATCATTCGACATGAGCTCGTTCATCTCATCCATCGGCATCTCGATGCCCCCCTTATCTCCTATGTGGATCCGCTTCAGTTTGAGGGGCTCGCCGTCGCTGTCTCTGCGGGCTCTTTGCAGGAAGCTCTTCAGGAGGGTGCTGCCATTACTCAAAGCAAACGGTTTTCGCTGTCGACCTGGCCAACAGGCCTTCGCTTTTTTTCTGAACTCCCCAATCAAGCTGCCTACGCTTTGGCGGGCGGTCTCGCGGCCTACCAACTTCAGCAAGGCCAGCTCCCATGGTCAGCGACACTTCCCTCGATTCAAACGTTTCAATGGATTGAGGTGAGCCCTGAGCAGGTCAAGGCTGCTGATGAATACCTTCGCCAGCCTCCCCTTCACCGAGACCCACTGGCTCGAGACTGCCAGCGACTTTTTCGAGATTTCCGCCTGACTCCCACATACCGATTTTGGGATGAGATTTTGAGATCAAGCTGCCCCCATCACAGTCTTCTCTATCGAGCGGCATCCCTTCTGCCCGATCGACAATCGGAAGCTTTAAAAATCATTTCACGCAAGTTTGTCGAGGCCCGAGGAGACTTGCTGTTACTGGATGATTTGATTGAGGCTGCAAGACAGGTTTACCGAGACCCCACGTGCACATCATCGACGTGCTCATGGAAGGCTCAGGCGATCAAGGCAGGCAAAGCTCAGGAACTGCGCGACCTCATCCTCCAAAGCAAAGGGGACTTGAAGAGCATACTCGAGCTTCAGAAAGAGGATCCCCAAGCACTAGCCTCATTGATCTCGCTGCAAAATCCTCATGATGGCCTTCAAAGCCTTCAAGAGGTCTCGCAAAATAGAAAACTCAATCCGGATGAATTGTTTGCGCAGCTGCTCAGAGAGTTCTATCGAAATCCTACTTCATGGAGCTCCTCAGAGAGAGAACAAATGCTCAAGCGCCTAGAAAAGATGTCTCCTGCCATTTCCCCAAAATTGAGAAACACGGCGCTCGTCTTCGAAAGCCGCCTGAGATTTAATGAGTAAAGGCGCGTTTTTTCTGAAGCCATAACTTCAAAAGACTCTGAAGAAATCTCACTCGGTCAAAGGGCCGCAGCTGAATCGCACCGATGGTTGTCACATGATCCGCTCCTTCACGAACGATCACATCCGCTCCGGGAATGAGCATTGAGTTCATCGGAATGATTCCGTCGCTTTTGATTTCAGCCTTTGCCATTTGATCTCGGAAGAAGGGCTCAAAAGGAGTATCCCAGTCTCCGGGCTCATCCCGCTTCCAGCTCGCAAAGATCAGGGTTGGAATCGCCTGCATCATCTTTCGAATCTCATGCTCATGCGATTTCATGTAGGGAACTCGCTCCTCAACTCGCATTCCCAAGAGCGATCGAGCGGATCCACCGAGGCGCTTGAGAATTCCATCGGCAATTTTCTTTGAACGATCTGACGTAGTCCAAACATCGGCAACCGGAGTACCCCAAAAGGGCGACTGAATGGCCAGCCATCCAGAAATCTTTTCATACAAATCTTCTCGTTCACGAAGAGCCTCCAAAATATCAAGCCCCCCTTTACTGTGCGACATCAGGATCACAGGACGCTCAGAGCGCTCGATAGCCGCTCGGACAAGAACGGCATTCTCCTCAATCGAAGCTTCAGACTCAATTTCCACTTTTCCGGCGTTGATTCCGTTGTTTTTGAGCCACAGATACTGCTCATCGAAGTCTTTTTTCATCTCAGGAACCATCCAGCCAAAATTCTTTTTCATTTGAGTCGTCACATCGGACAAAAATCCAGGCACGATGAGAATCTGGTGATCTTGAAGATAGGCAATCTCAGAGGGAGAAAGAGCCTCAGATCGAGACCTGAAAACCTCTTCAAACTCGCGAGAGCGAGTCTCAGAGGGAGGCAGCTCACGAAGAAACTCAAAATCAGGATGAGAGTAATTAAGACCTACTAACAACAACCCAATGATCATGCCGTCCCCCACGTCGATCATTATACGGGGGAGCTAGAATATCCAGAAAGAAATTCCACACGTCAGGCGCGCAATGCGGCACAGCATCTGAATTGGCGCATCAGGTCGTTTTCTTGAGAATCTCGCGAGCAATGATCATTCGCTGAACCTCGCTCGTTCCCTCACCGATCTCAGTAATACGATTATCTCTCCAATAACGCTCGACGGGATACTCGCGAATGTAGCCATAGCCACCATGGATCTGAATCGCTTCGGTGCATGCTCGAGAGGCAGCCTCAGAGGCAAAGAGCTTTGCCATCGAAGATTCCTGAATCGCCGAAACACCTCGATCGTGCATCGAGGCAGCCTTCATGATGAGTAATCGTGCTGCAGAAAGCTCAGTCGCCATATTGGCGATCTTCCACTGAATCGCCTGAAAATCCGCGATCGGCTTTCCAAACTGCTCTCGCTCCTTGGCGTATCGAATACTTTCTCTCAACGCAGCTTCGCCAAGCCCGAGAGCCATGGAGGCGATGATCACACGTCCCTGGTCCAAAATTTTTAACGTATCAATGAAACCCTGATGCAGCTCACCCACCAAGCTCTCCCGGCTTAGCTTCACCTGATCCAAAGCAATCTGCGAAGTGTCGGATCCGCGGCAGCCTAACTTGTCCTCTGGCTTGAGCGGTTTAAATCCTGGAGTGCCTTTTTCAATCACAAAGGCAGAGATGCCTTTTTGCTTTTTAGAAGGATCAGTCGCTGCGAGAACAATGTAGGTATCTCCCACCGAGCCGTGTGTAATGAAAGCCTTTGAACCATTCAAAACAAAACCATCTGGTGTGACTTCCGCACGAGTCTTCAGCCCTGAGGCATCACTGCCACTTCCCGGCTCTGTCAGAGCCCATGCCGACATCTTCCGACCTGAGGCCAAATCAGGAATATACTTTTGCCGCTGAGCTTCAGTTCCAAAGCGCAAGATATGCTTCATTCCAAGGCCGTTGTGCGCAACCAAGGTTAGAGCCGTTGATCCGCACTCACGAGCCACTTCCTCAATCACGATCGAGGCTGACATCAAATCCAAACCTGCTCCTTCATACTTTTCCGGAACAGTCAGCCCCATGAATCCAAGCTGTGCCATTTTGGGGATGAGATCTCGGATGAAATCCCCCTTCTCATCAATCTCTGCAGCTCTTGGTCGAAGTTCACCTTGCGCAAAATCACGCGCCAACTGACGAATCGATTTGTGATGATCACTCAGCTCAAAATTCATTTTTTCTTGCCCCCCTTTTTTGCCCCCTTTTTACTTTTGACAACATCGCCTCGAACACCTTCGACAATATCATCGAGTCTTGTTCCAGGAGTGAAAACTCTTCGAACACCCGCTTTCTTCAAAGCTTTGACATCGGACTCAGGAATGATTCCTCCAACAAACACAGGAATATGAGAGAGTTTGTTTTTCTTAAGCTCCGCAATCAACTTGGGAATCAGCGTCTTATGAGCTCCCGACAAAATAGAAATTCCAATCAAATGGACATCTTCCTCGACAGCGGCTCGAACTAAAGCCTCAGGGCTTTGATGCAAGCCGGAGTAAATCACTTCCATGCCAGCATCTCGCAGAGCAGCCATCACGACTTTAGCGCCGCGATCATGCCCATCCAATCCCACTTTTCCCATTAACACTCGAATCGGTGTCATTGATGTTGCAGCTTCACTCATTTCAAAAGCTCCCTTGCTATCACCTTACGTTGGATCTCTGAGGTCCCCTCATAAAGCGCTGTCACACGAACATCACGGTAGAACCTCTCCACAGGGTATTCGCGAATGTATCCATAGCCACCCAGCACTTGAATCATCTCATCACAAACTCGAATGGCCGCTTCCGTCGCAAAAACCTTTGCTTGGCTTGCCGCCAAGGTCAGAGGCTTTTGATGATCCTTCAAATAAGCCGCTTGAAGAACGAGCAGCTCAGCGGCAGCCAATAGAGTGGCCGAATCAGCGATCTTCCACTGAATCGCCTGAAAATCGGCAATTGGCTTTCCAAAGGCCTCTCGCTCTTTGGCATAGCGCACTCCAAACTCCAACGAGGCCTCTGCAATACCGAGAGCTTGCGAGGAAACCGAGATTCTTCCCCCATCGAGCGCTCGCATCGCAATTTTAAACCCATCCCCTTCAGCGCCAATACGGTTTTCCTCAGGAACAAAAACATTCTCAAAGCTCATGCGAATCGTCGAAGAACCCGTGAGCCCCATCTTGTCTTCTTCCTTGCCCATCGTGACACCCTTTGAATCACGCGAAATCAAAAAAGCTGAGACACCTTTGGAGCCTGGCTCATCACTCGTACGAGCCATCACCACAAAAAACTGAGAAAAGGCTCCATTGGTGACGTAAATCTTCTCGCCACTCAATTCGTAGCCCTTGCCCTTCTTCACAGCTCGAGATTTCAAAGCGCTCGCATCAGATCCACTGGAATTCTCCGTGAGACAAAAGCTAGCGGTAAGCGTTTCTCCTCGAATGAGTGGCTGGAGAAACTTCTCCTGCTGATAAGGACTCCCCTCTCGCACCAAAATATCGGCGATCATATTTGAGACTGCCAAAGAAACACCCGTTGAACCGCAAACCTTGGAAATCTCCTTCATGACCAAAGCAAAGGAAACCGCCGACAATCCCATGCCACCCATAGCCTCCGGAACCAACAACGTCATCAGCCCCTGGCTCGAGATCGTCTTCAAGTAGTCCGTGCTGAGCTTTTGCTGCGAATGCCGAACAGCCAAGGGAGCCACAATCTCTTGAGATAACTTTCGAGCCCAGTCTTGAATCGACTTTTCTTCTTCGGTGAGTGAAAAATTCATTCGTTTAGTCCTTCAGCACCACTTCTAGATTACACACGCCGCCCAGTCCTCTTCCAGAACATTTGACCTAGGCCGACTGAGCCAAAACAGTCGACGCAATGACGAGACGTTGAACCTCACTGGTCCCCTCATAAATCTCGCAAATCTTAGCGTCTCGGAAGAGGCGCTCGGGAATATAATCCTCAATGTATCCGTAACCGCCGTGAATCTGCACGGCGGCCCAAGCGTTTTTCATACACATTTCTGAGGCGAAAAGTTTTGCTTGGGAGGACTCCAGAGGAGTTCTTAAGCCCTGCTGCTTCAGAGCCGCTGCACGATAAGTCAGCAGTCGAGCTGCCTCAAGCCGTGTGGCCATATCCGCCAGCATAAACTGAATGGCCTGCAAATCCGCGATGGGCTTTCCAAACTGCTCGCGCTCTTTCGCATATTTGAGCGAACAGGCGAGCGAGGCAGCGCCGATTCCATTAGCCTGAGCCGCAATTCCAATCCGTCCTACTTCGAGGGTGCTGAGCGCAACTTTAAGCCCTTCACCTTCAACGCCCAGGATGTTTTCCGCAGGAACTTCAACCTGATCGAGAGAAATCTGAACACAGGAACTTCCGCGAATTCCGAGCTTTCTTTCTTTCTTCGCAATCTTAAATCCCGGGGTCTTTGTATCCACAATGAATGCCGTGATTCCCTTTTTCCCTTTGGAAGGATCTGTGACTGCATACACAATGGCTAGATCAGCTTCGTAGCCGTTGGTGATGAACTGCTTAGTTCCAGTCAAAAGAAAGGACGCGCCCTTCTTCACTGCTCGCGTTTTTTGAGCGGCAGCATCGGATCCCGCCTCGGGCTCGGTCAAACAATAACATCCGAGCTTTTCGCCCGTCGCCAAAGGAACCAGAAACTTTTTCTTTTGCTCGACTGTGGCCCAGCGCTTGATCGGCTCACACGCCAGCGAGTTATTCACACTCATGATCACACCCGTAGAGGCACAAGCTTCTGAGACCTCTTCCAGAGCAAGAACATAAGACACCATGTCCATTCCAGCGCCGCCGTATTCTTCCTCAACACACATCCCCATGAGCTTGAGGTCTGACATCTCTCGAACGAGCTCTTCTGGATATCGGGCCTTTTTATCCAACTCATCCGCAAGGGGTGCCACTTTCTTCTGCGCAAAGTCTCGCGCCATGTCTCGAACAGCCATCTGCTCTTCTGTGAATTCAAACATCATAACGACCTCACCTTATTAAAATTTAGGCTCTCGCTTCTCAAGAAACGCTTTCATGCCCTCTTTCGGCTCGTGCGTCGCAAAGAGACTTGCAAACGTCTCTCTCTCCAGCAGGAAACTTCGTTCACGATCCATCATATCGAGTCCTCGCACTAAGCGCCGAGCCGCAAGGCATGAGAAGGTCCCCTTCTTGGCAATCTTTCCAGCAATCTCTTTCGCCTTCGTCATTAAATCCGCTTGAGGAAATACATCGAGCACAAGTCCCAAGGCTTTGGCATCCGCTGCCGTCAAAGGTTGCCCCGTCAAAATCATCTCAAGAGCTTTGTGCCCGCCAATTCGTTGGGACAGGTTCACCGTTCCACCAAAACCTGGGATGATCCCAAGGTTGGTCTCAGGCAATCCCAAGCGAGCATTGTCAGAGGCGTAAATCAAATCACAGGCCATTGCGAGCTCAAGCCCACCGCCGAGCGCAAACCCATTCACTGCCGCGATCGTGATGAATGGAGACTCTTCAATCATTCGAATCACGGCCTGCCCCAACTCCACAAAAGCTCGAGCTTGCAGAGTATTGAAGTCTGCCATCTGGGCGATGTCCGCTCCGGCAACAAAAGCCTTAGGACCGCCACCTGTCAAAATCGCAACTTTCACGCCATCACATTTGAGAAAGGTTTCTCTCAATTCCAACAAGACTTCTTGGTTGAGGGCGTTGAGCGCTTGAGGCCGATCGATTGTAATCGTGGCCACAGCCCCTTCTTTTTGAATGCTAACAAATCCCATTACTTCCCTCCTTGTGAGTAGTCGTAAAATCCGCGGCCGACCTTCCGTCCCAACAAACCACCGTTCACATAATTCCTCAGCAATGGGCAGGGCCGGTACTTGGAATCACCCAAGCCATGATGCAAAACCTCCATGATGGCCAAACACGTATCGAGACCAATAAAATCGGCAAGCTCGAGCGGTCCCATCGGCTGGTTGGTTCCGAGCTTCATGCCTCGATCAATATCTTCCTTGGTTCCCACTCCCTCGTAGAGCGCATAGACCGCTTCATTGATCATCGGCATCAAGATTCGATTCACGATGAAGCCCGGGAAGTCTTGAGATTTGATCATAGTCTTTTCGATCAACTGAATCATCGTCGAAACTCGGTCCAGAGATTCTGTTGAAGTCAGCTGCCCAGCGATCACCTCAACGAGCTTCATCAGAGGGACAGGATTCATAAAATGAATTCCAATAAAGCGATCAGGCCGCTTCGTGACCGATGCCAACTCGGTAATCGAGATCGAAGAAGTGTTGGTCCCAATAATCGCTGTCGGCTTTAGCAGAGCATCGAGTTTGGCAAAAATTTGCTTTTTGATGGCGACGTTTTCCGTAGCCGCCTCAATCGCCAACTCCACCTGAGACAGGTCTTCCAATGACGTGGTCAACTTGATACGACCAAGAATCTGGGAGGCCGACTC
>JBEIHI010000018.1:0-18734 GCA_040381435.1 Bacteriovoracaceae bacterium
AGGTAGAAGCCCTTATCTCGATACAACCGTCGAATTCGCTCAATGCTCGCCTTAATCAGGCTATCATCCCAAAGAAATGGCGTTTTGAGCTCAACAGCCTTCTCCAAATCTTCCTTGCTCACCTCGGAGTAGCCCGCAAAGCGGATCTCTTGAAGGTAGGCCTTCTCCTCCACCTTGACGACGATCTTTGCCCCACCCTTGACCTGCTGAACATCAATACGAATGTCATTAAACAGGCCTGAGTTATACAGAGCCCTTAAATCATCTCGAATCTGCCCTCGCGAAATCTCTTTGCCGGCCCCCGATGTCACGTACTGCAAAACAGCTTCTTTGGGCAGACGCTCATTGCCCTCAACAACGACTTCTACAATTGTTTGAGATTGTGCTTCCTGAAAGACCGACAGGCCCAGAATGGCCCAAACGAAAAATCCGAAAACCCGGAAACACCTCATAGATTGGAGAACTTACGAAGAACCGCCTGGAGTGGCAATTCATTCATGAAAGGATTTCGAATGGGTACGGCCGACGAGTTAACATAATTCACCGTCCCGAAGTTGGACCACTCGATCCAACTTACCAGCCAGCTCGTGGTTGTGCGTCGCCATAATCAAAATCGCTCCTGAGACCTGGCATTGAGACTTCAAAATATCAAACACTGAGCTCGCCGTTTTGGGATCTAAGTTTCCTGTGGGTTCATCCGCGAGAATCAACTTCGGTCGATGAATCAACGCCCGAGCAATCGCAACCCTCTGCTGCTCGCCACCCGACAACTGCGAAGGGCGATGATTGAGGCGTTCAGAAAGACCCACAGATCCCAAGATTTCTTGAGCCCGCTGCGCAGCCTCCTTGACTCCGACATTTTGCATGAGCAAGGGAATCATCGCATTTTCCAGTGCCGTTAGCTCCGCCATCAAATAGTGAAACTGAAACACAAATCCCACTGATTGACGGCGCTGCAAAGCCATCTCGCTCCATGCGCCTGAAGAGGAAAGAATCTCTCCATTCATCTCAATCTCGCCGGAATCAATTCGATCAAGCAGCCCCAAACAATGAAGCAGTGTCGACTTTCCCACGCCGCTTGTTCCCAAAATCGAAAGGCTTTGGCCTCGCTCCAATTCAAGCGAGACGTTTCGAAGAACCTCAATCGAATGGGTCCCCTGAACATAGGACTTGCGTAGATTCCGTACCCTTAAAAATGCTGTCATCAGTCGTCCCTTTTGAGCCCCTCTGTTGGCACGATCGAAGCCGCCATTCGTGCTGGATACAACGTAGCAATACAACTGATCAGGAGCGCTCCAACACCAACCGCGATAATATCATTCCCCCGTAAATCGACGGGTAGCATATCGATCATATAGACGGCGCGATTGAGCGGGAATCGCACGTAGTCTCGCAACACAATGCTAGCACAAACTCCAAGGGCTCCACCAACCACCGTACCCACAACACCAATGAAAAGACCTTGAGCAAAAAATATCTTCAGAATGGAGGAGTCCAAAGCACCCATGCTCTTGAGAATGGCAATGTCCCGCGTCTTATCCTTCACCACCATGATAAGAGATCCACAGATATTAAAAGCGGCGACCAAAACGATCAGGCCTAATATCAATCCCATGACGA
Source organism: Bacteriovoracaceae bacterium (assembly GCA_040381435.1). Taxonomy (GTDB): domain Bacteria; phylum Bdellovibrionota; class UBA2394; order UBA2394; family UBA2394; genus JBEIHI01. Next base: position 1,621 of record JBEIHI010000018.1, read on the forward strand.
GCTTTTCAAGCTGCAAAGCAGACAACAGGTCTTGATTCTGGGAAATCCAATCCGTGACCCGGGAAGCGGGGCCAAGAACCTTTCGGATCTCCTCCTTGGCTTGAGGAATCTTTCTGGGATCTTTGGTTTTTACCTCGATGGACTGAGGTTTGGTTTGAAAGAGCTCAGAGGCTGAATCAATCGGAAGATAAATATGATGGGCATCAAACTGACTCATACCCGAGTGAAAGGTGTCCACCAGCTCCAATCGCTGCATGCGCGGAGTAATCCCAAGAGGAGAGAACTCGCCCTCACTCAGCACAATGGTAAACGAATCCCCAATGTCTAGAGCCAGACTATCCGCAAGCTGAGATCCTAAGATCGCAGCTCTTCCCTTGAACTTATCCCAAGATCCTTCAGCTAAAAAGGCATCGAGCTTTAAGACTTTCCGCGCCTGATCAGGATTGATCCCCTTAATGAAAGCTCCTTCGGCGCCTCCACGGCCTGAAAGAACAAAGGCCTCGCCGTAAACAACAGGCATCGCTGAGTCGATGCTGGGGATTTTTTCAATGCGATCAACGTCGTGGTACAATTCCTGCGGCGCCTTACTCGACGCATCCGTCATGGTGACAAGAATGTGGGCGTTGTTTCCCAGAATCTTCTCCCGGAGATCTCGCTCAAACCCGCTCATCACTGACAGCACAGTGATCAAGCTCGCAACGCCAACGGTCACCCCCGCAAGCGCGATCCAAGTAATCACGGAAAGGCCTCGACCCTTATGAGACGCCATGTAGCGCTTAGCGAGGAAGAGCTCGAACCTCATGCTGGATGCGATTCTTCTGCTTTATGATGAGTCGATCGAAGTTGTGGGAACAAAATCACATCCCGAATGCTTGGCACATTTGCAAAGAGCATGACTAATCGATCGATTCCAATCCCCTCACCGGCTGTCGGAGGAAGTCCGACCTGCAAAGCTTGAATATAATCCTCATCGAAATCGCTCGCCTCCTCATCGCCAGCAGCTTTTCGCTTAAGCTGATCATGGAAGCGAGACGCCTGGTCATCGGGATCGTTGAGCTCGTTAAAACCATTCGCCACTTCACGACCAGCAATATAAAGCTCAAAGCGCTCGGCGATGTCTGGGCGCTGAGAGCTTCGTCTGGCCAGAGGAGAAATCTCAATAGGATGGTCCATAATATAAGTGGGCTGAATCAAGTGCTCTTCGACAAACTCCTCAAAGAACCTAAACTGAACTTCTGCCAAAGAGGTGTGCGATTTGAGCTCAATTCCCTTTTTCTTCAGCTCGCCTCTCAAGACATTCTCATCTTGAGCATTCACCTTGGTTGTTTTGGCGATCGCATCAGCAATCGTCATTCGCGCAAAGGGAGCCTTGAGACTAATTCGAGCGCCCTGGTACTCAAGTTCCGCGCGCCCCATCAGCTTAATGGCAATCGCTTCAATCAGCACCTCAGTCATCGCCATCAAATCGTGATAAGTTGCGAAGGCTTCGTAAAACTCAAGCATCGTGAATTCAGGATTGTGCTTGATGGATATCCCTTCATTTCGGAAACAGCGATTGATTTCAAAGACACGGTCCAATCCGCCAACCACCAGTCGTTTCAGATAAAGCTCTGGAGCAATTCTCAAGAAGAGCTTCATCTTTAGCGTGTTATGAAAGGTTTCAAAGGGTCGAGCAGCAGCGCCTCCGACCAGTGGGTGGAGCATGGGAGTTTCCACCTCGAGATAATCGCGCTGATAGAAAAACTCTCGAATCTGGCGAATGATCTCAGAACGCAAAATAAAAACTCGCCGCGATTCCTCATTAGAAATCAAATCCAAATAGCGATGTCGATACCGCGCCTCAATATCTTGAAGCCCATGAAACTTCTCAGGCAGGGGCTTCACATTTTTTGTCATCAGCTGAAACTTATCGGCATCAATGGTGAGCTCGCCCGTCTTCGTCTTGAAAATTGTTCCTTCCGCAAAAACAATGTCCCCGAGATCTAAATGCTTGATCATTTCATAGGTCTGAGGGGGGAGCTTTGAGGTCTGAGCATAAATTTGGATTCTGCTTGAGCGATCCTGAATCGTAAGAAAGGTCGCTTTGCCAAATGAACGATGGAGTAAAACTCGGCCTGCAACAGAAAACCGCCCCACGCCTCCGGCTTGATTCTTAGCCTCAAGTTCCTCCTTTGATAGGCTGCCAAACTGAAGATGAATATCTTTGGCAAGCGAGCTCGGCTTCAGCCCATCTGCCGTCGGGTAAGCATCGATCCCCTTTTCAGTCCACTGCGATCGCTTCTCACGGCGAGCCTGCATCAATACATCTTCTGAAAGAACCTCTGAAACTTCGGGCTGAGTGGTCATAAGCCCCAAATTTAGAGATAAGAACTTACTGACGCAAGCCAGGACTGAAGGTCTTCGTCACACTAAAAAGGGGGGTTCAAAAGCCCTTCCATCTGCAAATAGGGATCATGAAGGTTTGGGACAGGGCATTCACTGTTGAGAAAGCCTGTCTCGCTAGCCGAGGTAAATGTCGATCAAACACCGCGTGATATTCAAACTCCTGGACGCCCCCCCGACGACGCTTAAACTCCCCGACACCCGAACTAAAGTTAAAGCGAACCTTCTGCGACTTCATTCGCTCAATGATCTTTGCCGCCATGATTCGATAGCAACCAAGCTGCTGCGGGAGCGACGTGTCGTAACCGATGATAGGATTGGAATAAAAATCACTTCCATGCTTTCGGAAGGCTGCGATCGCAACGAGCTGCTCAGAGGAATCTCGAATTCCGCAAAACTCCAAGGAGCCCACAGCCGCGAGATCAGAAAAAGCAGTTTCCCGAAAGTCAGGGTTAAGAGCGGAATGCTTTTGAATATAGACCATTCGGTAAAGCTCCAGAGCTCGACTCCAATCCCTCGCATCCCAACTCAAAGAATGCTCATCGAAGCGATAGGAATGCTTGCCCATAAGCTTCAAGTCGCGCTTCACGGCCTCCTTCAGAGTGAAGTCTGAGGAATCAGTTCGAAAGTCGTAGACTGGCTTTGCGGGAAAGATTCTCCAGCCCTGCTCCCTCAGATAACCTATGAGCTTAGGATGAAACTCCCTGTACAACCCCCTAAGCCATAACGCCTGCCGCGGAAACTCGCGCAGCAGAGGCGACTTCATCTGATCAAGCTTACTCACAGTCATTTGGGAAAGATCATTCGTACTGAAAGGATAATTTTCAATCCCAACAGCTTGACGAAGACTCGCGCCACCCATCCAAAACGCTTCGGGCACTTTGAATTCGTCCATCAGATAAAAGTAGTAGTGACAGCGAGGATTCATAATGAATGCCTCGTTGGATTTTCGGCGCCTCGATGTTGTTCGAAAACTGATGAGGACATCATCTCTGACTTCAAATCTGAAATCGCCGGCATTAGAAATTACCGAATTTTCCGCAAAGAACTGTCGCTCTTGAAGACTAGACTTTGGCTCAACGCTTAGCGCTTCCAACAAAGGCCTCTCCCAATCTAGAAGTTAGGCTTTGCAGGGAATGCATCAAAAGATTGATGAAAGCCCGACCCATCAGGATTGAGAGTGAAAAGATCGCGAGTTGCTGCCTGGTTGGCTGGTGGACTGGCGATCAAAACATCATTGCTGAAAACGCCGGACGGAGCATCGTAGGCGATTGTGATCGTTGCAGGATTGTACTCACACGCATTGACGGGTGCGTATCTGATGTCACTGTCAACACTGATCCACTTATCCGTGTCCAACTCAAGAGTTTGCCGTTGGACGAAAGCTTGAGGAGTATCTGAACCCTCAAGCCAGGCGCAGATCATCCCCTGAATTTTTCCACGATCTGCCGTGGCTACACCCTCAGCATCAAGCACGGGGGGACCAAATCCAAAATAAGCCGTCCCCGTTCGGCTCGCACCAGACTCAAGCACGGCATTAAAGACCCGAGTATGGGAATCCCCATGCCCGGCTTGCCAAGCATACATATACTTGCCGTCCATGAAGGTTGGCTCGTCTGACCGAGGATCAAAGCGAAAAAGCCCGTAGTTCCAGTTATCAGCCCAACCATCTGTCTGGCCGATGGGGTTGTAAGAGTAGCCAGGATCGACGGTAAACTCCGTGGCATCCAAGGGATCCGACAAACCGCAAAAAGTTCCTGAATCTAACTCCATCACCAGTTCCGAGCTTGAGGCTTTCTCGTAGGTTTGATGACCGGCATAGGTTTTGTCTTTGCTGCTGCCCGCTGAAGGACAATTGCCCATGTTTTCTGCTCCGGGCTCCTGAATATAGTATGAGACACGACCCTTATAGAGAGAACCCGCAAGCTCATAGTGCTGAACCACCGACTTAAATGTATAGACTTTGGGACCTTCAGTGACGGTTCCTTCAGTCTCATATCTCATCCCCTCATTCCCCGACACATCTTCAATTTTGCTAATCTTTGCAGAGATTACGTCAAGGACCTTGACCCCATCGGAAAATCCCAACGCAGACTTTTGAGAGGAGTTCAACGTGATCGACTCACCTACATCGGCCGGGAATCCAACACTCGATGTGTTATTGGCAAAACAATAGAGCGTTGCACCCATCAAATTTGAAAAATGGGCTCGAGACGAAGTGAATTCAACGACAGAAGTAATCTGCGCAGCCGCACACGCTTCGTTATCAGGACCGTTAGTCTCATTCCACATTCCAACATCTCCACCCGGCAGCTGTGTCAGGCCAGACCATCCAGCGGGCAAAGCCCCCTCGGTCTGATCTCGATTCACCTGAGGACCGTAGCAGTTGGCGTTTCCACCCACCGTCAAATCAATTGTGAATTTGCAATTGGAAGCATTGGTCTCACTCAAGAGATCTTGAATCGCTGTTTTGCGATCAGCAAAGGTCGCCGCAGATGTCCGAGGAGAACCCTTCAGAAGCATACTTGAAGTCCCCACCGTAGAAACAAAGGGAGAGGCAATCACCGTTTCCGATGAGAACAAACCAGTACCGGAACCTCCGCTGGAACCACCACAGGAATTAAGCGCCAACAACAGCAATGAACTTGAAACCAAAAACAACTTCATGAGACCCCCCTCAAAGCTTACTCAGTCATTGTAGACTTATCAGGCGATGAGTCCCAAAGAGTTTTTAAGAAACTCAAAATTTAACGCCTAGGGAAAAATCTTTTCCATCATTCGAGGAAATGGAATGCACTCTCTGACGTGCGGCACACACGTAATCCAAGCGACTGTGCGCTCGACGCCGAGCCCACAGCCCGCATGAGGAACTGAACCAATTCGACGCATATCGAGATACCACTGAAAGGTCGCCTCAGAAAGACCATGCTCCGCAACGCGTCGCTTGATCTTTTCCAGATCATCTTCCCTTTGACCACCGCCGATGATTTCTCCGTAGCCCTCAGGCGCAATCATATCGACGCAGTTCGCTAGACGAGCATCTTGCTCATTTTGCTTCATATAAAAAGCTTTGATAGCCAATGGATAGTGATGAATCATCACAGGGCGATCAAACTGCTGGGAGATCACAGTCTCTTCATCGCCACCAAAATCATCTCCGAATGCAGCGGGTTTGTTATTCTTGTTTAAAATATCGATGGCCTCTTCATATTTGATTCGAGGAAATGGCTTTCTGACTCGCTCAAGCGGCTCAAGATTTCTCTCAAGCACTTCGAGTTCGAAGCGACGATTTCGAAGAGTTCGCTGAACCACATACTCAACGAAGTCCTCAGCAAGATCCATATTCCCATAGATATCCATGAAGGCGACCTCGGGCTCTACCATCCAAAACTCTGCCAAATGCCTTCTTGTTTTTGATTTCTCAGCACGAAACGTTGGACCGAAGCAGTAGATTTTCCCAAGGGCCATCGCTGATGCTTCACCGTAGAGCTGCCCGCTCTGAGTGAGATACGCTTTGTCATCAAAATAGGGAGTTTCAAACAAGGTTGAAGTCCCCTCGCAAGCATTGGGAGTCAAAATGGGTGAATCCACAAGATAGAATCCTCGGCCATCAAAGTAATCTCGAATCGCCCGAATAATCTCAGCTCGCACTCGCAAAAGAGCCACTTGCTTTGAGCTTCGTAACCAAAGGTGTCGATGCTCCATCAGAAACGCAACACCATGCTCCTTTTTACCGATCGGAAACTCCTCAACAGGGCGCGACACGATGGCAAAATCCTTGAGTCCAATCTCATAGCCAATCTTTGATCGAGTATCCGCACGGACGCTGCCTTTGACAACGATACTCGTCTCAAGAGTCACCGTTTTGAGGAGATCAAACTTCTCAGCTCCGAGCTCTTGAATATCCCCAACACATTGAATGATTCCCGTTCCATCGCGAACCTGGAGAAATGCAATCTTACCCGAGCTTCGAATGTTGTGAACCCATCCACGAAGAGTCACTTCCTTGTCCAAAAACTTGGAAATACTCTCGATCACTGCATTTGAAGGATCTTCTTTTCCCGAGTCACAAGGATTTCTAAGAATATTCATATCAACCTTTCTGCGAATCGAATCGCACAATGCCTTGCTCAACGAGCTTTTTTAAAACCTGCAAAGATTCAAGCTCCCCAAGAGGCGAAACCATCACGAGAGATTTAACATCCCAAACACCATTCAATCGAGAAGCAATGAAGCTCTCCTTGGGGCTCAACGTCTTCTTATTCAAAACCGCCAAATCAACCGCCAACACGGGAACGGACTGAGCTGGAAGATGCTGGCGCAGGTGCTCAAGCATGGAGTCGCCGAGCTGGCGATGAAGCTCAAGGCCTTCCAAATTCTCAGGCTCCTGAAACAGGAAATCCTCACAGAGTCGGTAGGCCTCTTCCACCTTGCCCGCATCAAAGGCCAATTGAGCCTGCTTCAAAAGATCGGCATCCATCGAGAGCTCCGACTCTCGGGAAACAGACCTTTTTTTGACGATCTCAACCTGACCACCCCAAACGAGTTTGGCAATCGCCTCCGTGCCCCGGTACTCGGGGGCTCGAGTTTCCAACAAAACACGCCTCAGCGTGGACTGACCATCCAAGGCTTTAAAAATTTTCACGATTAAAAAGTTTTTTTGAAGATCACCCAGATCAGCTCCAGGCTTCTGAGCAAAGACAACATCATCCGACGGAAACTGCTTCTTGAACTCTTTCCATTCGTCTAGTCGTCGAGCACCCTCAAACATGACCTGATCAATCGTCAAGGCTGTGGAGAGACGCTCATGCTCAGCGTAGTTCGTCAACTCCTCCTGAAAGCTAAACCGTCCCTCATCCCACAGAAAAATATCATAAAGAGTTTCTTCAATTTTCATCCGGAGAGCGGCAACAATCTGCGCCTCTTTGAGACCCATTGACTCCAGCAGTATTTTTCCAAGCAACTTCCCCGAACCCTTTTGCAAAGAGAAGGCTTCGGCCAGCTTCTCCTCAGTGATGAGGCCAAAGCATAGAAGAATTTGACCTAGATATTCTCGTGGATCACTCGAGCTAGCAGAGACCACAAGGCCCTTTTCAACGACGATTTTCTTTGTCGTCCCTCGCCGCTCAAAAACAAAAGTGCCCGTCTTTTGACCAAACTTCACCCATTGAAGAAGTTCGGGAAGATTCATTGATGAAAGAAGTCCTGAAACTGACACGGCGCCACCAGTCTCATAGCAGGTTCAAGCCTTGTCAATCCGTAAGGACCTTTTGAAATCGACTCTTAGAAGGACGCGATGACTTCGATTTCGACAAGAACGTCTTTGGGTAAGCGCGCCACCTCAACCGTTGATCGAGCAGGTTTGGTAGCACCAAAATATTTTGAATAGACTTCATTAAAAGCAACAAAGTCGTTCATGTTCTTCAGGAAGCAAGTTGCCTTGATCACCCGATTCAAATCCAAACCTGCGGCCTTCAAGACTCCAGCAATGTTGCGGCAAACCTGCTCAGCTTGCGCCTTCACATCACCATCAACAATCTGCATCGTCTTAGGATCCAAGGGAATCTGACCCGAACAAAACAATAGCTGTCCACAACGTACCGCTTGGGAATAAGGCCCGATCGCTTCAGGGGCATCTTTGGTTGAAATAATAGTCAATTCCGTCATGGCATCACTCCTTCAAAATCACGAGATCCTTAAGCTCTCGGTATTGGTTATCAAAATCCAGGCCGTACCCTACAACAAAATGATCCTCGATAGTAAATCCTAGATAATCGATTTTTACTGGCTTTTCCTGTCGAGAGGGCTTGTGAAGAAAACTGCACAACTTCAAGCTCCGCGGCTTCTTAGCCATCAAATGAGAAAACAAAAACTCCATGGTTGTTCCTGTATCGATGATGTCCTCAACCAGAACCACATCGCGACCTGCGATACTCGCCCCAATGTCTCTTTTCATGGAAACGGAGCCCGAGGAAACAGTCGACGCTCCATAGGAAGAAACCTCGATGAACTCAACTTCCATGGGGACATTCATTTGTCGAATCAGATCCGCCAAAAAGACAAATGATCCCTTCATGATCCCCACAATCAACAAGGGGTTGTCACGTTTCACATGGGCAAAATCTTGAGAAAGCTGCGAGCCTAAGGCAGCAATTCTTTTTTGAATTTCTTCCGCTGATAAAAGTACTTTCATAAATCACACAAATGAATTGTTCAGGATTTCTCCAATCCCACCAGCACCGGGGACAATATATTGTTTTTCATTGAGACCTCGCTCTTGATCCCAGAACTTGCCTAACGGGCTCCTCAGAACCTCTGAGGATGACATTCCACGATCCACTCTCAGCGCAAAGATCTCGAGTTCGTCTTTGAGCGGCAAGGTCTTTTTCAAATACTCTGGTGTCACAATAAAATGCATAGCCACGAATTTTTTGGGACGACCCAGCTTCAAATTCTTGTAAATCTCAATCACCTGCACAATGGAAGATCCGGTCGCACCCATGGGATCCGGGAACAAAACGAATGCATCTTGAATGGCGCCCCCAATCTTATGACCTCCCACATGCGCCCCTATGACTTGCTGATTCTGATCCACCACCCGATTGATCATAATGTGATCTTGCCGAAGATTTTCTGCCGGCAAGGTGTCATGCAAAAATTCAAAAGCAGTTTGCGTGGGCAAAATTCCCGCTCTCATTAAATCCACAATGACCACCCTCGTTTTGGGGTCGACGAGATCAGTTCGAAAACTCGCCTCATTCGGAAAATCCTTCGCCATTCTCGTTTCAACAATCTCAGAAGAACGCGGGAACAAAGCCTGCACAACAGCAGAAACAAGCGCTTCAGACATTCGACGAACAAACCGAGAAATCTCAGGCTGCCTAAACTGAGGACTACAGAATCGACTTAAAATCACTTCCGTCGAAACATTATCGAGAAGATGAAAGTGCTCACCGTAATGATGCTTTTTCTCAAGCAGAGGAGCGCGCTTCATAGATTGTGTTTAGTCGACCTCAACAGGAAAATCGAGACCGAATTCAGCAGTCCTTTCGGGCACTTGGACCGCCTGTCCCAGCTCCTCAAGATGTGCTAAAAAAGGAATCTCATGAATCTCGAGATGCTCATTTTAGGCGTTTTGAGCGGGGGCATGATCTCTGGCGCTAGCGTATGGAGCCTGCACCGAAGAAGACTCCTCAAGTTTCAGAAAAAACAAAAGTATCACGTCGAAACCATCGAGCATCTCTATAACGAAGTGCAAAAGGCATCATCGGCCGTGGATCGAAATGTCGTGCACACCATTGAAGCTCTTGTACGAGCTTTGGAGGCTCGAGATTCATATACACGCGGTCACTCTGATCGAGTGAACGTTTACTCCATGGCGATTGGTCGCAGACTCAGTCTGGGTGCAAAGGATTTGGAGATTTTGCACGACGCAAGTCTGCTTCACGATATTGGCAAAATCGGTGTTTATGATCGCATTCTCTTAAAGCCTCAACAGCTGACTGATGAGGAAATGCAACTCATGAAAAGTCATCCTGAGTTAAGCGGGGAGATTTTGGGATCGTTGAGTTTTCTCAAAGAGCATATTCCACTGATTGTGCATCATCATGAGCGACAGGATGGAAGTGGATATCCCCTTGGACTCAAAGGCGATGAAATCCCTTTGGGAGCGCGAATCATCCAGGTCGCCGACTCCTGGGATGCGATGACATCAGATCGCCCCTACCGAAGAAGACTTTCAACGGCTACAGCGGTGGCTGAACTCAGAAAGCATTCAGGAACTCAACTCGACAGAAACTGCGTTGATGCCTTTCTGGACTGGCTGTCTCAGGAAAGAGGAGTTTCCGTTTCAACGGAAACTTACCTCAACTAAGGCATAGAGTTTTACTTCACAAACTTTGCGAGAACTTTTTTGCGACCGGCACGATGGAACTGGATCGTTAAACATTCATCCGAGCCTAGCATTTCAACAGCCTGGACCAGTCCCTCACCAAAGCTTGGATGATTCACACGCTGACCTTTTTTAAACGAGAAATCCTCAGTTCTCTGATCGAAATCGAAATCAAACGATGTATCAGACTCCTCTTCATAAGCCTTGCGCTGCGGCCGAGCATACGATGCATAGCGATTTTTTGCCTGCCAATGATTGACCTCGTAAAAGTCTTCCGACTGATCAATCGATACGTCCAAAACATCTTTGGGCAGATCCTTGAGAAATCGGCTTTCCAAATTCGTATTGAATGATCCGAAAGTCCGCCGCCTGAGCGCTCGAGTCAGAGTTAGTCGCTCCTTGGCTCGAGTGAAGGCGACATAACAAAGTCTGCGCTCCTCCTCCAGCTGCTGATAATTGTCGAAGGCGCGGGCCATGGGGAATAAGCCCTCCTCCATTCCGCAGACAAAGCAATACTTGTACTCAAGTCCCTTGGCGGCATGAATACTCATAAAGGTTACCTGCGCCTGCTTCTCAACGGGGCGACCAGATCGGGCACTATCCAGCTGATCAACATCAGAGATCATAGATACTCGCTCTAAGAAATCTGCCACTTTTTGACGAGTGGGAAACTCCGGTTGTACACCTTCTGCTGGAGCCCAGTTTTCTTCAAATTCCTGAACTGCTGAAAGGAGTTCCTTTATATTCTCAACTCGTTCGGAGGAATCAGGAGATTCCTCATTTTTCAAACCTTCTACATATTTGGAGGAATCTAAAATCTCGACAACAAGATCCACAAAGGAACTTTGTGATCGAAGCATTCCATAGGCTTTTTTCAACAGGGTTTGAAAGTCCAAAAGCCCCGCCTTCCCCTTGCCCACAGCTGGGAAACTGTCCTGCTCCACAATCCATTGCCCAATCGGCTTTTCAGTCTGCCTTGAAAGCTCTTCGATTTTCTCAATGGTGCCCTTGCCCACACCTCGTGAGGGACTGACAACGGCTCGACGAAACGAGACCATGTCGGATGGATTTAAAACTAATCGCAGATACGACAAGACATCTTTGATCTCTTTACGCTCGTAAAATCGAAACCCACCAATGATTCGATAGGGCACTCGCACCCTCAGACATTCTTCTTCAAATCCCCGAGACAAAGAGTTCATCCTGTAAAGCACCGCAATCTCCTCTGGAGATTCACCCCGCTGAATCAGTCGCTTAATCTCATTGACGACATAAGCTGATTCCGCGCGGTCATCCATCAAGGCCGAATAATGGACACGCTCGCCTTGGCCCTTTTTGGTCCAAAGAGATTTCTGGTGCCGAATCTCATTCTTTTGAATCACCGAATCAGCCGCTTTCAAAATATTACCCGAGGAACGGTAATTCTCCTCAAGCTTGACCACCGCCGCATTTTTGAAGACCTGATCAAAATTCAAGATGTTGTCAATTTTGGCTCCGCGCCAACCGTAGATGCTCTGATCATCGTCTCCTACGACGCAAATATTCTTGTGCGGTCCGAGCAACTCAAGAAGCAACTTATACTGCAGCTCGTTCGTGTCTTGAAACTCATCAACCAAAATGTACTTCCACTGATTCTGAAGTAGATCGCGGACATCCGGACATTCTTTGAGAAGACGATAGGTTTGAAGAAGCAAATCATCAAAATCGAGAGCGTTGGCCCGCTTCAATTCCTGTTCATAAAGTGTGTAGGCCTGCGCAGCAAGATCATCGAATCGACTGGTGCGCATATCCTGGACCTGCTGAGCTGTCTTTCCCTCGTTTTTCCAGTGTCCAATTCGAGAATGAAGCTGATCCGCCGAAGCTTCTCTGTCATCCAGATTCATGGATTGAACCACGGTCTTCATCACAGACATTTGATCGGACTCATCGTAAATCACAAAATCAGAGGAATAGCCCAGTCGCTCACCCCAACGTCGCAAGAGACGTGCTCCTACAGAGTGAAAAGTCGAAATCCAAGGCAGCTGCTGATGAAGATCAAGCAAACCCAAGACTCGCTCTTGCATTTCACGTGCAGCCTTATTGGAAAACGTCATCGCCAAAATCGAAGAGAGCGGAACACGCAAATCATACACCAAATAGGCGATACGATACGTAAGAACCCGAGTTTTGCCGGATCCGGCTCCTGCCAGAACGAGCACAGGACCCTCTGTTGTCTTTACTGCTTCAAATTGCCGCTCATTGAGCTCAGCGCGGGCTTGATCAAGAAATCCACTCACGGGCAAAACCGTAACAGCAGCCCATCGGTGAGCCCATCATTTTTTATCAACTTTCTCGGAAGGCTCTCATGACCCGAGACAGCAGGAGATTATTCTCATTATAGATATTGAGCTCAATCCGCCTAATCTTTAACTTTTGAAACGGCTCAGGCAGCGCCTGCTCAAAAACAATTGATGACATCTCCGTATCTAAAGTTTTCGTTTTGACGGGGCCCAAAAAGTGCCCATTGAAATAGCTTGAGCCATCATCAAAGTAGATTCGGTATCGAACAACATACTCTCGCTCATCTCGATGCCTCAGATAATCAAATCCAATCCGAACAATCTGCTCAGACACCTTTGACAGATCAAAGTGATAATCGACGAGAAAGAAAAAGTCGTTGGAGCGCCCGACATGCTCTTTGGCCCATTTGTTCCAAAGAGGCATTGAATTGGGGATTTCTACGGCCAAGTCAGCTGCTAGATCATGCAGCCCATCTCGAATACGCCTGACTTCCGCCGATTCATTGTCGTAGAAGGCGGCAATTCCCACTTTTCGAGACGCTTCAGACATCGCCTTTTGCATCGTATCAAACCTCTTTGCAGCGAATTCTTCCTGCGCTTTTGAGAGAGCTGCACCGGCTTCATCTACCAAGACATTAAAACGCGCGATGCGAAACAAACTCGCGCGGCGGTCTTTTTCCAAAAGCACGGGTGTCATGTCCGTAAAAATTACAGCATTCAGTTCAATGTCGGCCTTGTGAAGATCAGAAACAGCCGCTCGATAGTTCTTGAGACCAAGGGAAACTTCCGCGTCCTTAAGATATCGACGAGCGAGTTCGAATTTTTTCTTAGACTCAACAGCCGTGAAAGCTTCTGTTGCTGTGGTAGAATTTGGAGCGAGCTCGCGAATAATTTCAAGAATCTCCTCAGACTCCTTGATCAGATTTGCCTCCAAAAGACCTGAGAAGATCCTTTGAAGAGCGGTGATAAACTCCTCCACCCGAGGCGCATCATCCGAATGAGGACGAGGCATCTTTCGGGCGTTTTGGTAGGCAGCCAAGAAGTGGTCCAATCGCAAATTCTGATAGATCCGAGTCATCCAACTCTGAAAGCGATCCTCATATTCTCGCATCGCGCGGTACTCAGCGACTTTGGCCTCGATGACCGCCTGCTGACGTTTGTACTCCTTCCAGATTCCTGATCCAAAAATAGCGGCAGTGGTCAGCAGCATGACTGCAATCACGACCCACTTAAACCACCACTCATGAATCAGCTTCGCCATAGCGCAAGCATCATTATATCAAAGACCCCGCTTGGGGCCGGGCCCCGCGAGGCAAGTTAAGTCCTGATACTCATTGCGGAAATTCTTTTAAGTAGTTTAGATTGCGGCATGGCGAAGGCAAAGACTATGGCAAAACAAAGCCCACAGCGAAATCCCAAGAAAGCAAACATCCCTCATGAAAAGACCAAAACCGCCAAAAATGTGGTTCGAGAGGATGCGGAATCAATGGCGAAACGACAGAGAGAAATCTCTGTTTCTGAGTTTTTTGCCAAGAATCGACATTTGTTAGGATTCGATAATCCCAAAAAAGCTCTTCTGACGGCGGTGAAAGAGGCCGTCGACAACTCTCTTGATGCTTGCGAAGAGGCAGGTATTCTTCCGACGATCACCGTCAAGTTAGATCGCCTGTCGGCTCCCGTGAAAGAGCCCACGCCAGAAGAAATTGCTCAAGAGGGTAAATCCAAAAAAGGCAGAGCCGTTGTTCCTAATGAGCGATTTCATTTGACGATCATTGATAACGGACCCGGCATCGTGGCCAATCAATTACCCAAAATCTTTGGCAAACTTTTGTACGGCTCCAAGTTCCATCGCCTCAAAATGTCTCGAGGCCAGCAAGGAATTGGAATCTCAGCGGCTGGAATGTACGGTCAAATGACCACGGGCAAGCCCATGAAGATTACCTCCAAGCTTCCCAAAAAAGATAAGGCCGCTTTTGTTGAACTGACAATCGATACAAAGACAAACAAGCCGGAAGTTTTGCAGGAAAAAGAGATTGTCTGGAGCCAACCTTCAGAGTCGGGAACCATCGTGGAGATCACACTCGAAGGCCGATACCAGCGCGGCAAGCAATCCATTGACGAGTTTGTCACTCTGAACACTCTCAGCAATCCTCACGCCGATTTTACCTTCATCGCGCCAGATGGAGAAAAGCTGCACCTGCCACGTCGAACGGAGGAACTGCCTCCTGTACCAAGCGAAATCAAACCCCATCCCTATGGAGTGGAACTTGGAAGATTTCATCAGTTGGCTGCGGAAACCGGTGGTCGATCACTCGCGGGATTTCTTCAAAGGGACTTCTGTCGGGTCTCAGAAAAGGTCGCCGATGAAATTTTGAAAGCTGCGGGAGTGAAAGACGTCGCACCCTCTAAGTTTACGCCTGAAATTCTCAATAAAGTGCATGAGACCATTCCTAAGATCGCCATCATGAGTCCGCCGACCGACTGTATTGTGCCGATCGGGGAAGAATTACTTCAAGAAACTCTACGATCTCAGACTCAAGCCGAGTTTTTCACAGCGACAACTCGCTCTCCCAGCGTTTATCGAGGAAATCCATTTATTGTTGAGTGCGCTCTTGCATTTGGTGGAGAACTGCCCGCTGATGAGCCGGTTCAGGTTTTTCGATTTGCGAACCGAGTCCCTCTTCAGTTTCAACCGTCGGCTTGTGCGAGCCATCGAGTGATTACAAAAATCGATTGGAAGAGTTATGGCCTTCAACAGCCGAGAAATGCTGTGCCCGTTGGCCCGGTCGCAATTCTTGTGCATGTGGCTTCCGTTTGGGTTCCCTTTACCTCTGAGTCAAAGGAAGCGATCGCTGATTATCCTGAAATCAAAAACGAGATTCGACTCGGCCTTCAGGAATGCGCACGAAAGTTATCTATCCATCTTTCGAGAGCCCGGCGAGCGGCCGAGGAAGATCGAAAGGCGAGCTACATTGACACCTACATTCCCTATGTTGGTGAGGCACTACAGGAGATGCTCAAACTTTCAGACAATCAACGAGACAAAGTGATTCAAACTCTCCGCACTACTCTGGAGAAAGGAAAAGTCGATGGCGAAGAATAAGAAACTCGACAAAGCAGATAACAAAGCGCTTCAGGGCATTTTGAAAAATGCTCAAGAGGTCTATGATAAATCGCTCAAGGGCCACAAGCCTCAGCTGAAGATGCCCGTTCGAAGTCTCAGTAATGTTCGCTACGAGAAGAAAGAAGGCTTTCTTGCTCTGAAGAATCAGCTGAAGATCAGAACGCTGACTTACAATACCGTCAAGAGCTTCGCTCAGACTTTGAAAATGATGTCGATCTCCAAGGAGCTCATTGAAACAAACGACCACGCCTCGAAGAGAGAGACTTATTATATCTCCAAGAACTGGGGCCCCGCTCGCTTCGACGAACAACCTGAATCCGACACAGTCATGGACGACATCGAAGCCATGATGTGCGTGAATCGTGAGCAACTTCGCTTTTTGCCCGAAGAAAAGGGTGGCGAAGTGGCTGGTCAACTCATTGTCTATGATCGCGATCGAGATACAGGAAAGCCCCTGAAGATTGACTGCACGGGATTTGGTTCTGGCGCCTACTCAATTCCCATTTCAGTGGAGCATTTGGAGTTTCAAACCAAGGCCAAGTTCATTCTTTGTATTGAAACAGCCGGTATGTTCCAGCGACTTGTGGCACACAACTACTGGCGAAAGGCGAATTGCATTTTAATCTCTATGGGAGGAGTCCCCACTCGGGCCACTCGCCGATTTGTTCGAAGACTGGCAGATAATATGCGAATCCCCGTCTACGCATTCGTCGATGGTGATCCCTATGGTTTCGCCAATATTTATCGTACTCTGAAGGTGGGCTCCGGAAACGCGGCTCATATTAATGAGTTTTTCTGCGTGCCATCGGCGACTTTCTTAGGCGTCACGCCCCAAGACATCATCGATTACAAGCTGCCCACTCACCCTCTTAAAGATGTCGACATCAAGAGAGCTAGAGATGCGATCAAAAATGATCCCTTTTTCAGGTTTCACAAAGAATGGGTCAATGCGATTGAGCAAATGGTAAAAATGGGAGTTCGTGCTGAGCAACAGGCTCTCGCAAAGCACGGTCTTAATTACGTCATCGAAGAATACCTGCCGCAGAAGATTAAGAAGGCGAATAAATTTCTACCGTAAGGAAGTTGAGTGAGGCGAGGGGGGCTTAGAAAAGATCAGTGGTCCTGGATTCTTATTGATGTTGGGAATTCGGCGTTTGCCACAACGATTTTAGCAGCCCTCTTTCCGGTTTATCTTCCCTCTCTTCTTCCGCCGGAGGGAGTCACACTCTCCCTCTTGGGCATAAGCTGGAGTACTTCCGCATCATCCCTCTGGGGATATACGGTTTCGGCGAGCCTTATCCTAACTCTCATCATTAGCTTGTTGCTGGGGGCCTGGGCGGATCGCTCAGGTTATCGGAAATTCTTTCTCGGAGCGTTTACTCTTCTGGGAGTCATCGCGACTTGTGGACTTGGGATCTTTGACTCGTGGAAGCTCGCC
>JBEIHI010000019.1:0-18107 GCA_040381435.1 Bacteriovoracaceae bacterium
AATGGCATGATCGCTGAGACTGACAAAGGCGACGTTGCCGAGTTTAAGACCGGTAGGAGCTGGACCTCTTCGCTCAGGTGATTGATTGAGATAAAAAGATCCCTCAGCGATAATGGTGAAGTTGGCATTACTAAACTGTGGAGCTCCATTGGATGATCCACTTGAATTGTCCTCATCGTCATCATCACTGTGACTTCCATCATACCCTGAGCCTATGACGGTTACTCGTGAGGCACTCGTGTAGATGATTCTGTTGTGAAGAGCTTCTTGAGAGTTGGAGTAGGTCTTTTTCTGGCACTCCCTGAGAGTTGTTGAGTTTTCTGAGCGACGGCGCCACTCTCTCATTTGTAGCTGGCATGAGGAGCCATCGCACCACATCTTCAGCTCAGCAAGAGCCGGCCGTCTCCAGGCGACCGAGTCTGTGGCATTGCAGTTGGTCTCAGTACTGTTGGTTACACTGTCCTTTTGACGAATGGTGTTGAGATCCTGCTCGGCCGTTGTTCGTAGGCTAAGATTAACGTCATCAGCGGGGCTGGTGGCTGCGTTGATAGGTCCCAGCATGGCCACACGAGTGGGATTGGCGCCACCTCCCGTACTTCCGTTGCCTGCGGCGTCACCGGCACGGTCGAGATAGATGCGCTCAATAGGGACATTGGTTTGTAGATTTCGAATAGTGACTGTTTCAGATGTGCCTGTAAAAAAACGCAGAGATCCAATCTGACTCGCAGGGAGCTGAGCGGGGGCAGGAAGCAACTGATTGCCTGCTGCGAAGCTCGCCAAACTTGAGTTGTCAAAAAAGATGCCGACGCGTCCATGGGTTCCTGCAGCGAGGGTTGCCATAGGAAACGAAGGCCAAACATCTTCGTAAAGGTTCCATGTGAGATTTCCAGAGATGCCGAGTGCGAGGACTGAGTAATCAGAGAGGGCTTCTTGCGTGATTTCGATAACGCCGGAGGCAGAAACTTCGGTACCCTTATCTTCGAGATCCACAGCGGAGACCTGAATCACAAAACGCTTGGGGTAGGTGTTGGGATCTGTTTTGCAATTTTCAATGCAGCTTTGAGTCCATCGAAAGCTTTCGGCGCCAATCGGCTGGTAGGACTGATTGAGAGATTCCTGGGGAAGAAGTCCTGATGCGGCTTGAGCAACAAAGCTTCTTTGTTCGGTCGTTAGAAACGAAAGACTTGAGAGACTTCCAGCTTGGGACTGGCAGGCGGAGGGGGTCAGGCCATTGGAATCACAAACGCTTCGTACCTTCATCCAAACGCTGATCTGATTCGTGAGATTTTGTTGAATGTTGGTGAAGTGGTCTTTGATTTTCAGTTCAAGAGAAGAGGCTCTCAGCTTGGTTCGAACCAGGCTTCCCCAATCCATTGAAGACTTCAGTGAAGAGCTCATCATCAGAGTTGCGACCATCAACAGCATCAAAGCAAAGGGAAGAGCTCCTCCGCGCAGGCTTGAACGGTTTGTTTTGTGAAGACTCCTCATAAGATTCCGTCCTTTCACTGAGCCAGAAAAACATTTCTTGTTTGGTTGCTCGTTGAACTTTGGCCGCAGAGGCTGTGGTTAGAGGTTCGCTGATCCACCGTTGATGTTAACTGATCCCAATTGATTGCCGAAAGATTCCCATTAAACTTTTGCTCAATCACGTTTCGCACTTGCGTAACGCCTAACCAGACCAGTTGCTGATCAGTTAAGCCCTCTCCGCAAAGAGGACTGCAGTAAGAGGATCGATCTCCGCAGGTGCCACTTTGATTGTAGAGGCTTCGAAGCGCTTGGTAGCCTTGTTGCATTTGAGATTCGGTAATCTCTCCACGAGCTCGGCGAGCTGCAAAAGTATTTCGAGGATCTGTACATGCCCCAACCGCGCTTGAGTAGTTCGGAATCATTTTAGGGGATTGAGTGGCTGGTGCTCGGTTGATCATGGGGTAGCGACGAGCAAGAGGCTCATCGTTGTTCGAGTCATCTTCATCATTGTCCTCATCGTCGTCGCCATCATCGTTGTACCATCGGTTGGCTTGGCTTCGACAGTTGCTTCCCGCTGCGCCCGGTGCACAAATGACGGGGGAACAAAATCCTAGGGGCGTCTCCGGTTGATCATCGATTGCGCCTGAATTCGTCAGCAGGTTGTCTGCCGAACTGTCGAAGTAGCGCACAGAGATACGATTGGCGCCTAGGTTGCCCGAAGCAAGGCGCGAGGAATCTGAACTGACTGTTGCTGAAGAGACCGACCAGCTGCCTCCCAAAAATCCTTGGGTTGCTTGAGCTTGAACAGCCCATGGGTATTGATTGTTTCCGTATAAAGTCCCGAACGGGAATTGATCGGAGGATGTTGTGATTCCCTCCACACCTTGACTGGATTGAAAACCGCAGGATCCACCAGTCGCTTGAGGAACGATGATGAGAGTGTGGGTTCCGTCGCCATCTCCTCGAATGTTGACTCGGTTTGAGCCATTAACGGGTGTTGCTGTGTGAACGGTGAAATCCTCTTCATCGGGATCATCTCGATTGAGATAGTAGGTGATTCCCGGGTTAAGCCCTCGTGGAGGAGTTCCTGTAGATGAGAACTGAATGGCTGTACCATTTGGAAATGGTTGATTCTCAAGGGCGTCGATTCGAATTTCATCGTCATCGGTATCTACGTCGTCGGGATCAAAGGTGAAGCTTTGAATTTGGGGTGGTTGTTCAGGGAGTCGCAAATCAACCAAATCCCCTCGTCCTGAAAAGCCATTGAGAGTGGGGATCAGCTCCTGCGGAATGTAAGGCGTCGATGGTGAGGCCGTACTCATCCAGGGATTTTGCTCAAAACGTCTCGCGTGGCACTCGCAGGTGAGAGCTTCTTGCCAATCGTTGAGAGCTTGAGACTGATTATCATCGCCGTCAAAGACCCTGTATACTTTTGAGATGTGGGTGGGGCTAAGATTGAGAGTTCCTGAACCGCCGCTTGTGATATTGACCCGATTGATGTTTGCGAAGGCATCACTTGCTGAAGTATGCAGCTGGAATTGAGATCGACTGAGAACTCTCACAAAGTAGGAAGTCCCTGCAGAAATTCCACCCGGCAAGGAGGTCCCGGTAAAGTTGACTCGCGAGCCAGTTTCGAGGAGATGAGTGGAGATAGTGATTCGATCATCGCCGCTTGAGACATTACTTGAGCTGAATGTTCTGGCTTGCGCTTGAATCTCATTCCATCTCCATGTTTCACGACAGAAAGGGCGATCCACGATCTGAGTCTGGTCGTTGTTGCGAACAAAAAAGCTTACAGGCGTACTGTTGTTGGCTGTTGGGTTCGTTGTGCTTGTTGTGACGTTGATGGGGCGTAGGTCAATATTGCATCTTAAATTGTAGTCGTAGTTAAGGTAGGTGCGCTGGCTATCTCCACGATCTGCATCAGCGCTTGCCTCGCTATCCGTCCTCAAGCAGCCGCAGTGATTTCGAAAGGGTTTAGGAAGAAACGCTGTTAGTGGATTTCCAGAAGCTGGTGTCGAGGTGATGTTGTTTCTTCGAAAAGGTGCAGATCCGTATCGGGCTAGGACTTCTCGAAGCGGCCCATCGCAGACTTGGAAGTTAGCACACGAAATATAGTTTCGAACCGTCTCTCCCCGTCCGAGCATATCACTCTCGCTTGATGGGGGTTCCATGGCTTGTTTGAGAGCTTCGAGCCCATCTCCGCGAGTACTGCTTGAGCTGACTCCTGGGATGTTGAAATTGTTTCTTTCATAGACCCATTGGGGATAGCGCATGTTCGCATTGTTCATCTCCTCTAGTGTTGCTTTTCTTCGAATGATATCGGGGGAATCTAAACATTGGTTGTTGAGTAGTGCCGCAAGCGGGTGTCGTGACGCAAGCCAAGCTCCCTCAGCTTTAGTGGCATCAAAGTGACTGAGACACGCAAGGAGGCGCTGATCGATTTCGTTGCTCAACGATGTCAGGGCTGTTGCTGTGTTGTTGGGGTAGAAACTTGATTCATCAACAAAGGATCCATTGGAGCTTGTCAGGAGGCCTTCAATAGCGGCTTGTCCACTGAGTGTTTCAGGAGCTAAGAAGTCATCGGGATCTCCATTAAGGCCCATGCCACAAATGCAGTAGTATGAATTGGGATCTCCGTATCCCCTCCAATCGGGAGACTGAGGATCATCCCCCTCAAATTCACAGTTCGGATTTCGCCCGCATCGATTGCTCATCTGGCGAGTGCACTCATTGCCTGTTTGTGTGTCCAAGGCGCCGGACTCAGCGACATTGCCTTGAACAGAGTATTGAGCCGGATAAAGAATCAACGAGTCTGTCCAGACGAGTTCGTTCTCAGCGGAGTCAAACGCGAGATTTCCCGTGCTTGCGACGAGTCGAGGATTTCGAATCTTCATGGCCTCTCCATACTGAAGCTCAAGTCTCAAGGAGTGAACGTCTCCCCAATGAATACAAGAGGTTTCGTTCACACAGCAGTTTTCTCCCGTGCAAGCACCGGGTCTTGGAACGTTGGTGTGGTCCCAGCTGAGAAAGGGCTGTGCGTTGGCTTCGGGAGTTGCCGAGACATACTCGGGATCTCGAATATGTGAGAAGAATTGATTGGGAGAGGGCCAGTCGATGCTTTCCTCTGCAGATTCACGATCCGGTCGACGATTGGCAAAAGCGTAGTCGATCCGGAAGGTTCTCAAGTTCTCTGCAATCGTTTCTTCTCTCAGGATGGGATTTTCAGCGTCTGGATCAATCTGTCGTTCTCTTCGAATCAGTCGACCCACTCCGTCGATATCCTCAACGACCCACTCAGTCGCAAAGAGGGGAGAGAGGCTGGTGACATCAGCTGAGTACTCAATCTGGGACACCATCTCGTCGACGGGAATTTCATATTCCTTGTCCGGATCGGGAAGGCTGGAGGCAACGTTGGCGATGGGTCCTGTCAGACGAGCGACGTTTGAAAACTGTGAGTTGTTCGTATAAACCAATTTCGATTCCGAGCTTTGAATCAAGGATTTGATGAATCGGAACGAGTTTCGAGTAAAAATTTCTTCCTGAGTGAGGCTGGTGGCTTGGGATCCGATGAGACGATCCTTGATGGGATTTCGCGCGACAATCTTTTTGTCGATCGCAATAGCTTGCGCGTCAATGTTTACTCGAAATCCAAGACCTCCGTTGCTGAGGATTCGAACTCCATCAAATTTTTCATTGTCTTGTCGAGGTCCAGCCGCTCGGCCGTCAAATTTGATTCGCATGAGGCCGGGATAGAAAGGTTTGTCTCCAGTAAAGAAGGCCATTCGACCGGTAACTGGAACGGCATTGTTGAGATCAGTTCTAAGACGATCAATGATCAGCTGCTGTTTCTTGGCAAGGGATTGCTTGGTGCCTTCCAGAATCTGAGGGTCTGTTTGAGAGCGCAGCCAAATCATGGAACCCGCCATCAACACTAAGCTGATGAGGGCAACAGCCATGAATTCTGTCAGCGTAAAACCCAATTGGGAAAAGCGGCGCAGTTCCATCCATAAGCTTTCCCCACCACGTCCATGCTCCAAATAGCAATTGCCGTTCCAAGATCAATTCATGGCTCTCTGAACCCTAAAAGCGGGGTAGACGATGAGACGACAAATCCTGTCGGGCATTTTTGCCAGGACTCGAAACAAACGTTTAGAGAAGAATTTGTCGTTAAAGCAAACTCTGCCGATAGAGACGCCATGCGGGCCAAATCGCACTGGCCAGAGCAAGAATCAAAAGTGATAACACGAAGCCCACATCAAATGATGAGGGGCCTGTCAAAGTGATCGCCACTCCCGTCATTGCCTCGAGAGGCTCTTGCATGGCGAAAAAGCAAACAAACATCAAAATGATTCCAAGGAGAATGCCCGATACTGTTAAAAATCCGACCTCAAGAAGAACCAGTGCAAAAAGCTTTCGAGCGTTTAACCCAATCGTCCTCAAAATCAACATTTCCCGCTGACGGAGCTCAATTGAAATCATCAACACAACAAAAAGTCCAAGAAGTGAAATGAGTGCGACAAAAATAGAAATGATTTGAAGCGATTTCTCAAAAAATCGAAAAGAATTCCAAAACTCCATGAGGGTAACGCCCGGAGCAATAGCCATGAGGGGTTCTGCTTTGAATTCGTTGATATCCCGTTGAAAATAAACGGAATCAATTCGATTTTTCATTCTCACCAAAAAGCTGGTGATGGTTGAAGTTTTGGCCGTCGTTTGCCCCTCTTGCCATCCCTCATGAATCCAATCCATCCCTTCGAGAGTGATGTAGAGTGACCAGTCGATGGGTGTATTGGTAGGCATGAGGACGCCGACGACCTGAAAGGGTTGGTCTTCATGCTGGTAGACATCGGGCCCTTCGCCAGACATTCCGTGCGACAAAATGATTCGGTCGCCAACTTTGTATCCTAAGCTTCGAGCTACCTGAGCGCCTAGGACGACATCGCTAACCGAAGCAGGAATGGATCCGGATCGAAGCTCGATGCGTCGATCCCCTCGGAAGCGATAGTGTTTATAAAACGATTCCGTTGTGGCAATGACTCGAAATCCCCTATGCGAATCTCCCAGAGAAAAGGGAATTGTCCAATCGACGGCGGGATGAGCTTTCAGCTTCTCGTAGGATTCAAAAGAAATCGTATTGGTGGCGTTGCCCATTCCAAAAATCGTATAAAGGAGGAGATTGATGGGACCAGTTCGAGCGCCCACGAGCAAATCGGCTTGGCTAATCACTTCCGAGAAGCTTTCTCGAGCTCCCCAACGAATGCGTTCAACGGCTAAGGCCAAAAAGACGCTGGAGCCTAGAGACACAACCAGCAAGACTGAAATCCATCGTCGATAGAGCAGGGATTTCCAGGCGAGCTTTCGAATCATGATTGGATCTCTCCTGAGACAACTTGGAAATCGAGTTTTCGTTCAAAATGAGAGCTCAGTTCATGATTGTGGCTCACAAAGAGCAGAGCCATCTCGAAATCACTGGCGAGTTCAATGAGAAGCTTGATGAAGTCAGCCTGACGCTCAACATCGAGCGCTGAAGTGGGCTCATCGGCAATGAGAAGCTCGGGAGCTCCCATAAATGAGCGAGCGGCGGCAATCCGCTGCTGCTGGCCGACGCTGATCTTGGATGACATCTGTCCTAGGATATCGCTGACGTCTAGGCGTTTGGCCAAAAAGCGAGCTTCTTCCTGGGGGCTTGAGAAACGATCTCGACTCCAGCGGCGGGGTGAGTTCCAGGAGCTAATGAGAATATTTTCCTCAGCGCTTAGGTAGGGGATCAAATTGAACTGCTGAAAAATACAGCCCAAATGATCCGAGCGAAACTGATCTCGCGCAGATTCTGAAGCTTGCTTCATATCGAGATCGAGGACTTGGAGTTTGCCTGACGAAGGCTGCAAGAGACCGCAAATCAAATTGAGAAATGTTGATTTACCGCTTCCACTGGGCCCGTGCAAAAAAATCCGCTCGCCCTTCATCATTTGAAACTCCTGAATCGAGAGTCGAAAACCCGAGTCAGGATAGGCAAAGCTGAGATCTCTGATGTCGATCACCGCGGGGTTCATCTAAAAACTGACATCCCCTTGAGCGGCTTTGAGTTGAAGAGAGGTCTGATTTTTTTCTTTCAGAATGGAAACATTGAGCTTGTGAATTCGATTGAAGCGCTTGCCAAGGTTTATGCTCAATTTGCCTGAGAGAGATTTCTTGCACTCAGCAGTCCACTGAACAAGGTAGTCGCGATGACCGTCTTTGCTTTTTTGGTGAGAGCCATCAAAAAAGCGATCCACCTTCCAGCTGCATTCAAGTTCAGCGGGAAGAACAAAGAACTCAGCGGCTTTGTTTCTGAGAGTTGTTTCGGCTTCAATCTGAGCTTTTTTCTGCTGATCATTCTTGGGAATATTTTCAAAGCCAAGGATTCCGTCAGCGGGTGAGACCAGCGTGACGCTGAGAGATTTCTCAAGAGGGGCCAAGTAGAGTTGAGCCACTCCATGTTGGTGAGCTTTTCCGGCAAAAGCATTTGCACTCAAAAGCATCAGTGCGGTGGCAAAAATAGGTGTCGACAATCTAAACATAAATTCTTCCTTTCTTCAGGCTCAGTCTTTTTTGTACGGAGTCACTTTGAGCCCTTCCATTTCATAGGAGACAGCTCCGTAAGCACTCATTTTAAGCTGAATTCTCAAAACTCCCTCAAGCCAGAATGCACGAAAATTCCAATCCATCTCAAAGGGCTCCTTCATCTTGACGTAAATCATTTGATTGGGCGGAGGGGGCGGGACGTGGATGCATGCCTGGAAGGTGGGGACAAACAAAAACTCCGAGACTCTCTTGATGGCATCTTCCAGGGGGACGACGAAGCCGGGGATTCTCACCTGGCGTCCTTGCAGCTCTCCAAGCCGAGCAGACGGAAGGCCTGAGTCTAGGTTGAGTTCACGCAAAATTCTCCAGTCAATATTGACGGAGTCTCCGTGCATGGTGCCGATGAGGGGTTCTTCAACCGCTTGATTGGCGGCGGAGCGAGTGGCTGAGCGTTTGAAGTCGGGCAGGTACTTCATGGCAGCGAACACGCCGATGAGGCTAAGAATTCCAATGAGCAAGCGCCACTTCATGAGCTTTGATCATGTCAGAGTTTTTTCAATCATCAAGGAAATGCTGGCTAGGGATATGGCTCAAGGCCAGAGAGCAGATGAAGTGACAAAATCTGTCGCTTCATGGCCTTGCAAGCGATTCAGATGTCGTGCTTTTGACGATCTAAGTTATTGAAATAATTGAATAAATAGAGATTATCAGAGGGCATAGAATTTGAAACCAACGCGGCTATGGGATGGTTGGCGAGATTTTTCATCGTTGCGTTTCAGCTTTTAACAGTCATGACCGGTTGTGGGCAGTCGAGTGTTTTGACTCCTTCGAGCTCAAGCAGTCTTGAAACAAGATCCATCGACGATCAGGGAATTGGATTTCAGGGAACACAAGTGGGAAACCCGCTGATTCTGTTGATCAACGGACAAGCTCCCGCAAGCTCGGAGGTCTTTCTGTCTTCGGCTGACCAAGTGGATTGCTCATCGATTGATCTGGCCGAGTATCAAAGCCAGATCGATTCGGGAGAGCTTTTGCTTCAGTATTTTGTTTTGGCCAAGCGAGATGATGGTTTTGTTCGTAACTTCCTGGGTCAGGTGATGGGGCAGACTTTGTTTAATGTCTTTGGTCTTGGATCTGATCTGGAGCTGGTGTGTCAGGCTGTTGTGTTTAACGCGCAGTTTCAGAAAGTCTTCAGTCAAAAATCAGAGCCCGTTTTTTGTTTTGCTTGTGGAGAAAATCAATGAGAGCAACACGACACAAAGTCATGACAGCGGTTGAGTGGACACAGGCGCCACGTCCTGAGGCTTTCAAGGATTGTGTGGACTTTATTCAGGCGCGCTTTGAGTGGATGAAGCGAAGCGGGCATGTGAAGTCACTGAATGATTTTGGAAAACAATGTGGATTTGCGAGTAAGAGCTTTTTGCAGTTTGTGTTTGCGAGAAAGCGAAAGCTGACGTCGATTTCGGCAGTTAAAATTGCAAGGGCGTTGGGGCTGACACGTCAGGAGACGTCTTTGTTTTTTGCACTTATTGGGTTTAGTCAAGAGACCGAGGCGGCCCTTAAGGAGCGTCATGCTCAAAGACTTGAGAATCTCAAGGCGCTTAACACCTCTGAGGATCTTGCGAAAGAGAAGTCCGCGTATCTGACTCATTGGTATATTCCTGCGATTCGTGAGCTTTCCAGTTTGACTCACTTTAAGGCAGATGCTGCGTGGATCTCGAAGCAGTTGTTTCCGGCGATCACGCAGGAGCAGGCCCAAGTGGCGATTGATGTCTTGGTGAGATTGGAGTTTTTGAAGCCGAATCAGAATGGAGTCTTACGAGCGCATGTGCCTGAGATCTCTGTTGCGGATCAGTTTGGTAAGGATGATGTTTTGATGTTTTATTTGCAGAGTATTGAGATGTCGAAAGCTGCTCTGCTTAATCTTCCGTCAAAGATGAGAGAATTTGGGCATCTGACACTCAGCTTGGATGAAGCGCGGTTTGCTCAGATGAAGGAAGAGGTTGCGGAGTTTCGCCGCCAGCTCTTTAAGAAGTACGGCTCTTCTCAGATTTCGGATACAGCGATTTTTCATTTCAACCTCCAGCTCTTTCCCGTCTCGAAGTTCTCGAGGGGGTAGGGTGGGGGCGTAGCTCCACCCACAGCCTCAGTGCCCTGAGGGGGCACTGAAGAGCGGAGATGGGAATCTTGGTTGAGGCCTAAAAGAGATCAATGATTGGGAAACCGCACGTGGTCGTCAGCATAAACAAAGGAGTCGATGAATTCTCCCTTGAGCCCATAGTAGTTGTATCGCGTCAGTGTAACAGCTTCTGTAATTTTCCCCGGGTGCACCCGAGGAGTGACGATCTCTGCCTCTTCAACGATGCCTTCAATTCTTAAGCCAGGAAAGACCTCGGGTGTTCGGGACCCCCATGCATTCCGCACTGTGTACTGCCACGCTTCCTGAACTGTAACTGTTACCTTCCCAGATCTCAGTGCCTCAAAAATATTGGGGTAGTCGACGGGTATTGTGACCGACGACATATCTCTTGGCATGGGCCTTGCCCATCGCTGAGCTGCTCGTCCCGTGAGGGGGCCGCCAAAGGCTTCCAGCTCTGCAAAGGTCACATGAACCTGAGGTTGAGGTCTCCAGAGCCAACCCGCATTTATCAATCGGTAGCTTAAGTCATGCCTAGTTAAAGAAACCATGCTCCCGGTGCCCGTGGTCCCACTCCTTGAATGTTGTGGGTGAATGCCCACCGGCTTGTCCGGGTTTGGGCGGAACCCATTTGTTAAAATTTTATGTGGAGGCTGGCCGTCAACGCGGTATGCGACTGGGAACGTTTCGGTTTCAATGCCGAGCATTCTTTGTTGAGCGGCAAATCTTGCGTCCGGATCACGTATATTTCGGGTCCGTCTTAAGACGTACTCAGCGACTCTTGGTAATGAAGCATTAGTTTGTCGTATAATTCTCTGAATTGAACGAGAAGCTTGGGGGCTAGAGGCTTCAGCCTCCGAAAATGCTGGGTGCACTGCCCACACCGATATGAAACAAAGGACTAATATTTTGATTTTGTTTGTCTTTATTTTCATCAGTTCTTTGGGACGCAGATAGAGGCAATATTTTACACTGGCTCTCTTCATTTTTTATTCTCCAAACACATTAAGGCCCCTTCTGCCAAGTTTCTCAAAGGCATCTAGCCCCAGATTTTCTCGAAACTGCTTCGCCGTTCTTCTTGCTATATTTGCGGGCGACTTGACATCAATGAGGCTCATTATCATCTGATCGTGACTGCGAAGTGAGCTATAAATTTCTGTCAGGCTTTCATTCGTGACGAACCGGTGATCAAAATCAAACAGAATAATTTCAGGTGACCCGCTGAAGACGTTTCTCAGGCCGATATTACTCGAATGTAGATCTGTATTCACAAGCCTGGCTTTGTTCAGCCTGCGTAAGATGTCGGCGTATTGCCGTCGCAAGGAGCGCCCATGGCCCCACAAAGCTGCTTGTAAGGTCGCGGAGGTGAGTGCATCATAGAGTGTCCCATCAAATCTCTCCATGATAACTCCCATTTGGGTGTCATTCAAAAGCGCATGGCCCTGGGTTTGAGGAGTTGGAATGCCTAGCTGTTGGAGGCTGCGTATAGGAGTTACAATCTCCTCTGTTAGCTCGGACGCTAGATGACTGGGCGCGTGATCCAAAAATTGAGGAGGGATGTGTTTCAATGCATTGGGCTCCAGAAGGGTGACAACCACAGACCGGGGGCTGCCGGGAATATCATAGACGGCTTTAGAGCCGCCTTTGGCGATTTGCTTTGCTCCATGAATAATTCTCGCCGCCTTCGAAGTCGCCCACTGCCGCAGCCCGGGCACGAGTTTAGCAGCGCCTCCTGAGGCCAAAGCAGCCTCATTTGCGGAACAAAAAAACATCAGCAAAAAGCCCGATTTCAACAATTCGTTTTTCATTGCGCACCTTCCTACTATCTCAATTTTTTTAGTTCATGACTGAAACTAAAATTCATATTGATTGTCTGTTCAACCATCGGATCAAGCGCGTCAAAATGAGGGGAGTCCCTTAGCGGTTTATTCAAGGGCCAAAAGGTGACATCAATTGGCCGAATTCCTTGAGCTGTCATAACAACATTGGGAGGTCTCAGATCCGCAGGAACTTTTCCGGCAGCCATTGCTCTCCTGCCTAATTCCTCCATAGCTTCTTTCGTCACTTTACCAGACTTTTCTAGGTGCTCGACGACGAGCCCAATGCGCTTCTCACTCAGATGCAGTGCAATTCCGTGAAGTTCGGGGCCACCAAACTCTTTTGCGGCGTTATACATATCGATCTCTCGTTGAAGTGGGCCCATCGTGAAACTTCTCATCCGTACCCCAAAGACCCCCACCAAAACGCGGGCTCCATGGGGCACGCGAAAACCCAGGTCAGACTCGTGAATCTTCGAATACGTGTTAAAATCTCCCATTCCCACTCTCTGCAAACTGCTTTCTTGAACCTGAAAGACCTTAAGCCCAAGTTGTTCTGAGATATTTTTCATAAAATCTTCTGCGGACAGCCATGGGCCTATTCCCAAACGCTCCCTAAAAGGATCGCGTGTAGCGTTAACGTACCAAGCCCCGAAACCCAGTCCGCCACGTTTTTTCGCTGCCTGTCCTTCCTCCGATAGATAATTTTTAATATTTTTTACAATTTGCTTTTGTCGCGGGGTATACTTCCATCTCCAACGAGCCTCGACGGGACTCGAGAATTGAAAAAGCAGAATGATGCAAAAACTTATTCTTGTAATGAGCACGTCTAGTTTCATCTCAGTCCTCCCCCAGCGCGCCATCGATGGCGTAGGCTCCCGCCATCATGCCTGCAATGAAGAGGAGATCCGAGCCGCTTGTTGGTATAGGGAGGCCAGAAGCGTATGACGCAGCTTCTGCACCTCCGAGAACTCCAGCGGTTGCTAGAGCAGCACCCGTTCCGTAGCTGGCAGCAGCGGCAAGTGATCCTGCGCCGATGAACGCAACGCTGGAAGCAGCCATGGAAACATTGCCGATCGTGACGTTGGTTTGATCAACCATGTTTTTTTCATAGAACCACTCCTGACCATTGTGACGTAAGAAGGATTGCTCCGCAGCCGAGCGTTCAGTTGCAAGAACACGCCCACCAAAGAAGCCACTATAGCCGCGTCCCCAATTGCCATCGTCATTGAGACCAAAGCCCAAGCCTTGCAAGTAAGCATCCAGAGCCAAAGCGACGTTTGCTTCATGCTGAGCATTGGGAACAAATGAACGTATCTGATGGCCTTCAGGATCTGTCTTCTGCATCGTCTCGGTTTCGAGATTTTGTTGTGCAAGGCGGATGGCATTGGGTGACCCTGCGCAGATTTCCTCGTCCGATGATTCAGGCGTCATGACCTGTCCTGTAAAAGGATTGTAGGCAATTCCTGAGGGATAGATGAATCCTAGAGCGTCTTGATAAAAGCCCTGCGCGCCAAACATCAAAGCATTGGGAAAGTTAAATCGTGGGTCCGTGGCGAGATAGGTTTTGACGTTGTCTTGATCCCTAACTTCGTAATGTGTCAGTTTGCCGTCTTGGTGGATAGCAGTGGAGTGACCAAAGTCATTGATGACCGAACTGTAGAAAGGCAGATAAGTCGCCTTCAATTGAGGCGGGACTCTCTCTGCTGGAGTGCCTTGGAAGGCAAGAGGATAAAAATGCTGAACATTGCCAAGGCCATCGGTGATCAAATCATAACGTTGGTAAGAATGACCCAGATTTCGGATGGCCATGACCGGAGCTGTTCGATCGGCGTAGATAAAATACCAAGTTCCCCCCAATGAAGGGCCAGAGGCAACTTCCGTGAACCCAGGACGTGGGCCAGAGTCGGTGACGACCATTTTCATCAGCAGCGATGAGGCTCCGCCTCCAACGCTAGCCAAGGGGGAGTCAACATAGAAGAGCTGCTTTTGAACAACCCGAGCGACCTTAAAGTCATCCGCGAAATGCGCATTGCTGGGATCTTTGAGCCACAAGACTTCTTCTGTTCGAGCGAGTTGCCCATTGTCGTGATAAGCCATGAAAGATTCAACTTTGAATTCTCGATTAAGCCCTCTTTGCAAAGGTTCGCTAAGGATTCTTGTCGCGTGAGCAAGACGGCCTTGTTCGTTGTAGCGATCAGCAAGATTTTCAGCAGGGGCAAAGTGATTGCTGGCTAGGCCCGCGACGTTATCGCAAGACGTAGTGCGGGACGCATTCTTTGTTTTTGGGACTGAACCTGAGATAAAACTGAAAAAGGTTTGGCCGCTACGATCGGCATTGCCGATACTTGGGCGGATCTCATTCAAAACTCCTGAGGAAGAAAATCTGAGATTAGACTTTGTGAGATGAACTTCAGCTGCAAGCCAGTTTTTAAACGGTAAGATTGATTTAGCTTCGATTGCAAAGTTCTTGGCTCCTGTAAACCAGGACCAGATGTTCCAGAAGTTTCTCTCCGGAACGATCATACCTGTGCCGCGATCAATATGATCCGGATAGGGTGAAGCAGAGGTTTGGAAGAATCCCTCGCTGTCGACGGATGATCGAAAGACGTTGGCAAACTCATCGCTGGGGGGCTGACCAGGGTCGTTCACCCTGACTTTTGTCACCATCCCAGAGGTAGAGCCCAATCCCTTCACAAGATCGTAGGTAACGTCTAGATCATCGAGGGTCATGATCAGTTGGCTTGCCTTACCCTTTGGCGTGATGGGATAGGCGTAGCTGAGGTTGAGAGTTTGCGCGCGCATGCCTCGATCAAACTCAAGACTTCCAGCGATCAATCGTGGCTCTAGATTACTTCCATCAGCGATGGTGTAGACGGCTTGCGTTGGACGCAAAGTCAGATCTCGTTCAATAGCTCTCGAGGTCAAGACGGAGGTGAAGTCAAGATCAGCCGGCTGAGCGTCGATATAGTTCGCGCTCGTCGCTCGCCCTAAGGCATCCACTTGCATCTGACCCATTCCCGTATCAGCCGCTAAGGAGCCGGGATACTGGCGCATCCGAGTGATGCTTGTGGGGTATGAGCCCGTATAAGATGTCCGACCCACTTCTTGAATGTTGCCGGTACCAGCCATAGTGCCTTTGATCGAAACTTGATTGATCATCTCCGTGGGTAGTCCCTCGGAATTCCAAGCGACGGGATAAACTTCTTTGAGAGTTATGGCTTGCGAGTTAAGTCCCTTTTCGCTCGACTGATAGATATTGCGGCCGAGCGGATCGAAGTCAGTTCGTTCGGTTGAGGATCGTCTTGCGTTGTTGAAGGTAGGATCAAGTGCCTCGCTTCGATGATATGTGACTTGATTCATGAATGGATCAATATTCGTTTTCGACTCAGCTTGAACAATGTTTCCCTTGCGAAGCTCTTGGCTTTGAAAGTTCAGCTTGTTGGTGTTGAGTCGATAGTTTGATGAGTCGTTCGATAGTTTCAACAGTTGCTTGACCGAGAAGAGGTCTGGTCTTTCTTGACGCTCGGTTACTGTCTCGGTGGCAAGGTATTGCTTGGATTCGAATGCCAGTCCTCCCGCTGAATCGGAGAGCTGAGCCGACTGGATCACCGTTTTAATCGGAAGATCGCGACCCAGTCGCTGTTTTCCGGCTGTGATGCTCAGTTGGCTTAAATAGTTTGGCGGTAGAGTAACATTTGGGGATTACGTCAGGGGCACTCGCGGATAAGAGGCCACCAGCGTAAGTGAGTCTTCATTGCCCAGAAGCGAGCTGCCATTGATGCCGTTGATGAGAATAAGTTGACCGGACTTATTGTAGCCGAATGTTTTCTGAAGGCCCTGCGTGTCGGTTTCGGAGATCACGCGGCAGTCTTTGACGTAGTCAATCTGTCGGAAAACTGTGAGGCTGCTCTGAGAGTCGACGAATGTCTCACTCTGAACCTCGTTGCCACAACCATCCAAGAGAGATCTTGCTTTTGAGTAGAGCTTCTCGCTTGAGAGATTCGTAGGAGTTTCTGGTCCATAGACCTCTGTTGTCTCGTCCTTACCAAGAACGCCGGTTGTTTGGGTTTTGAGTTTTGTCGATTCATCAATGATGGTGCGAGCAATCATATTGTTATCAAAGTCTCGGTACTTTGTTTCAGTGCCCGCGGGTGCATTGGGTCCAATGGTCGAAGAGGACTCGGAGAGTAAAACGCCAGATCTCGTGTCTCTTTCATAAGTCGTCGTAGCCGTGTACGCGCCCTCCCTTGTTGAAACTTGGTAGATCTCACCAAAGGGATGGTATGCGTAAGTCGTTGTGACGGTGCCTCCGTGATTTGAATCCGGGCCTCCGTCGGCTTGTGAGGTTCCAGCTCTTTTTATGGTTTCAGTTTCGAGCGGTCGGCCAGCCCAGTCAAACCGAGTGACTGAGGTCTGAATAGAGGCTCCACCCTGATTGAAAAATGTCGTTGTGGTTTTCGAAACCCCTCCGTTAGGTAGGCGATACTCAAAGGTGGTCTTTGTTCCCGAAGCGTCAATGGTCTCAATAACTTTGCCGGTCCTTTGATCGTAGATTGTTTGTGCGATCTGCTGAGGGCTTGTAGGTGTGCTCAAGGTGCTTCGGATCACTCGGCCAAAGCCATCTCTTTGGTATGATGTCGTACTGCCCAATCCAAAAATACTTTCAGCAAGTCCTCGGCTATCGAGATTCGTTTGCAGCATGGTAAAGACGTCTAGATCTCCTCGGTTGACGGGATTTTTTCCGAGCACTCTTTGGAGCTCGGCTTTCATATCAGCCATCTCACCACCTTGACTGCTCGGTGCTGCTTGCAGAGATGCCAGTGCTGCTGTTGTCTGGGAGTCTCTGTCGTCAGGGCTAAAAGCTCCCTTAGTGAAGGCATTGATGAGAGTGGCCGAAGCCTTTGAGTAGTCGTAGAGATAATAGGTCTCAGCACCTGCGCTGTTTTTTTCAAAGATCGTGTTGCCGTAGATATCTCGAAAGACTCTGGAGATGTTTCGATTGGAGTCTGAGAATGTGATGCTTTGATTGCCTCTCGGAGAGTAATTGGTCTTGATCGCACCAGCAGAGCTCTCCAAAAATCCTCTCTGATTGGTTCGTTTCATGAGGTAGAAATTCTCCTTGAGTCGAGAAGTGACTTGAGTGTCAGCCTGAGAAAACAGCATCTGATTGTGATCTTCGTTTGTTGTTCTCAGGTCCGCCGTCTTGGCTTTAAGAGTTCCATCAGAAAAATCAGAGAGCGACGTCATCACTAATTGCGGCGCTTGTCCCTCTTGAAGTGATGATGGAGCGCAAAAGATCCCAGACCTCGCACCTTGAACGGTCATTTGACCCACGCCTCCGAAGCATCCGTTAAAGACTCGTTCGGTCCGATGAGTGAGAATTCGATTGCCGCCTTGTGACTGAGGAAGCTCAAGAGAATCCGAGCTCTCTGTTTGAGCAATTTGTGAAGCTGAAAAATCTCTGAAGAAATCGGCTCGATAGCGACTGCCCGAGAAAGTTGTTGAGCGTTGGGCCGCTGAGTATTCGCACCACATGCCGCGAATGGATCCGTCAGTGTCAACCTGCGCAAGGAACTGTCGGATGGGTGAGTCGCTGCCAGCTGTTGAGCGGTCCGAACAACTTGTGATACCAAGAAGATTGCCCGTTGTCCGATCGTAGTTCATTAAGACCGCGCCCGATCGACTCACAACATTGATGACTTGAAGAAGCTTGGGGTCGAGGACAGCTCGATACACAATTTCCTCAGGTGAGGACTCGGTAGGGGCTTTGGCTTCCACCACAAAGCCTCGGTTGTCCCAGGTGTAGGTGTAGTTTCTGACCTCGGATCCTGAGATTTCCGTCGCGATTGTTTTGGATGTCTCAGATGGTTGAGACAGTTTAAGGTCGTACGCGTAGCGGAGGGTAGTGAAGTCGGTTTTCAACTCTTTGACGTAGGGGACATTCCCATAGGTATCTTCAGGAATCTCGTACTTAACTTCTTTGAGAATGGGTAAGTTAATGTTTCTCTGTTCGCGCTCTGGGACTTTGACTTCGGTCAAAAGTCCGGACCACTGGGGATCGTCATTGGGGAGACCTGTGTACGCATAAGTCCAAAGATTTATTGTCTTAAGTCGGC
>JBEIHI010000020.1:0-17878 GCA_040381435.1 Bacteriovoracaceae bacterium
GGGATTCTGGAAGATTCTCAAGGGCTACTCGGCGCGACTGCGTCTTTCGAAGACTCTGCATCCACACATTTTGAGACATTCATTTGCTTCTCACATGTTGGAACGAGGGGCTGACTTGCGCAGCATTCAAGAGCTTCTTGGTCACAGAGATATTTCGACAACACAGATTTATACTCAGATTACTTCTCAGAAGTTGCGATCCGATTACGAGAAGTATCATCCTCGCGCTCGTCGTGAGGCTGCAAGGGAGAAGACACATGAGTGATCAGCAGAATGATTTGATTCAGGCTCCCCGCGAACACGTGGTGGTTGCGGAGAAGTATCAAGTGGAGATCCCTCAGTGGAAAGGTCCTTATGACCTTCTTTTGCAGGTGATTGAGGATCAGAATTTGAACCTCTTGGATTTAGACATCGCCAAGCTTTTGGATGGCTATATGTCGATGCTCGAAAGTGCGACAGATCTGAATTTGGATGAGGCGGGTGACTTTTTGGTGGTTGCGGCGACTCTGGCTCAGATCAAGTCGCGGCTTTTGTTGCCTCAAGAGCCCGTGGCTGAAGAGGAAGAAAAGGATCCTCGAGAGGATCTTGTGAAGTATCTGATTGAGTATCAGAAGATGAAGCAGGCAGCTGAGTTGCTCAAAGATCGACCTCTTTTGGGAAGAGATGTTTTCACCAAGGGTGTTCACGAGCACTTTGAGGGGGTCGAGGCCGAGGGCCATGGCAACCTCTTTCAGTTGGTGAAAGGGTTTCAAAAAGTCTTGCGAGAGCTGAAGGCTGAAACCCCTTATCAAATCGAACGAGAAGATGTTTCTGTTTCCATGCGATTTCAGGAGATTTTTTCTCAGGTGAAAGACGAGCAGGAATGTTCATTCGAAGACCTGCTCAAAGAGGGAAAGTCGATAGTCTATGTCATTGCGACCTTCCTGGCCATTCTTGAGCTTGTTCGATTGAAGAAGATCAGTATTTTGCAAAGAGGTTCAGGCGCAGAACTTTTCTTGAAATTTATCCCCGGAGCCTCCGATACTGATCTCTTGAAGTCTGAGTTTGATGAAGAAACCGCCTTGCCTGCTGAAGAAGTAGGTAACGCAGAAGGAGTCCAAAATGCTTGATAATAAAGCTCTGATTGAAGGCGTGTTGTTTGCTTCACAGCATCCAGTCTCTGCTCAGACGCTGGCAGAAGTGCTTGGGATCGAAAAAGCTGATGTTGAAACCATTTTGGCTGAGATTGAGGCGATGTATGAATCCGAGGCTCACGGCTTTCACCTACGAAAGATCGGTGGCGGATTCCAATTCAGAACAAAGGTTGAACTTAAAGAAGTGATGGCCAAGTTCTATGAAAAGAAGGCTCCTCGTTTGTCTCAGGCGACCTTGGAAGTTCTCTCCATTATTGCCTACAAGCAACCTGCGACTCGTCCCGAGATTGAGAAGATTCGTGGAGTGGATTGCACTGGCGTTTTGAAGACACTTCTCGAGCGTGGCTTGATTGAAATGAAAGGGCGATCGGATTTGCCAGGCCATCCCGTGGTCTATGCGACAGCTCCTCGATTTTTGGAATGGTTTCAGATTCCTTCGCTCGAAGATTTGCCACCCCTGTCTGAGATTGAGGCCCTCAACAAAGCTTCGGTATCCGAGGGTGCGGATCATCTGATGGATTTGTTGAACCGTGACGGAGGCTTTAAGCCAGAGGATATCGAAGATATTGATGGAACTCTGCAAAACATTTCTCGAATGAAATCGATTGAGGATCTAGAGAAGGAAGCTTTTCCAGATCGTCATCAGCCAGCAGAGGCCACCGTCTCCTCAGATGAGGCTGTCACTGTGCCAGCGCCTGATGCCTCTCAGCCCGAAGTAACGGCCTAGTCCTGTTATTCGAAGGCAACCAAAAGAGCGCCAGCCTCGACGCTCTCGCCAGCCTTGACGAGAATTCTGGAGACTTTCTGTTGGGCTGAGGCTCGAATCTCATTTTCCATTTTCATGGCTTCCATGATGATTAGAGTTTGCTGAGGATCCACGGTTTGTCCCTCCGACACGAGAACCTTCAGAATACGACCAGGCATTTGAGTTTTAACTTCTTTGGCATCAGAACCTGATGTTGAAGATTCAGATAGCGGCTCGAGATTAAAGACCTTGCTGCCATGAGCCGCTCGCCATTTTTGTGAATTCCAGGTCTCAAGACCCAATTTCAAATCCCCGGATTCAATCGAAAATGGAAAGTTCGTAGGCTCAGAGAGTGTGACTTTCTCGCCATTTACCGAGAAGGTGTATGAACTGTCTGAGATCTCGTGGAGTTCAACCTGGATAACTTCATCTCCTGATTTAAGCTTCCAACGCATAAGACTCCTGCCATGTTGATCGAGTTGACGATTGAGGATTAAAACGCCGCTCGAGGTGATCCTTGAGGCAAAGTAAGGCAATCTCCTGCGCGCTTGGTTTGAGCTTTTTTCTCCAGCCAGATTCTTCCAGCAGATGAGTATGATAGCGGCCCTTGCGAAAGAATTCAGCTTCCATGATTTCCATCAGGAACGATCGATTGGTGATCAGGCCCTCGACCTCTGTTTGGGCCAAGAAGTGGTGCATTCGTTGGATGCACTGAAGACGATCCGGAGCCCAGGCGGAAATCTTTGCAATCATCGGATCGTAGAACGATGAGATTCTGCAGGGACTTTGAACCGCTGAATCCACTCGAACTTGAGTCCAATGGGGAAATCGCAAAAAGTGAAGATTCCCCGGTTGGGGAAGAAACTGATTATCTGCATCTTCCGCGTAGAGCCTTACCTCAATGGCGTGGCCTTGAGCTTTGATTTGAGATTGCTCCAGCTCTAAGGGCTTACCCTGAGCAATCTCAATCTGCGCACGAATCAAATCAATGCCTGTGATCCACTCCGAAACAGGGTGCTCCACCTGAATACGCGTATTCATCTCCAGGAAATAAAAATCGTCATTCTCTGAGACGATAAACTCTACTGTTCCCGCTGAATTGTATTGGACCGACTGAGCTGCTTTAACGCCGGCTTCTAGGAGTTTCTGGCGGACGACCGGATTCAGCGAGGGACTCAGAGCTTCCTCAACGACCTTTTGGTGTCGGCGCTGAAGAGAGCATTCCCGTTCAAAGAGATGCAGAATATTCTTTCCGTCTCCAAGAACTTGGACCTCAATATGTCGAGGATTCTCCAAATAGCGCTCAACAAAAACAATGGGATTGTTAAACGCCTTCGAAGCTTCCGAGCGTGCTCGCTCCAGATTCTCCTTGAGCTCGCTTTGGTTTCGAACGATCCGCATTCCTTTACCACCGCCACCGCCGGCAGCTTTAATCAACAAAGGAAACTTAAAGTCAGGGCGGTTCTTCAAAAGTTGTTCAACGGTCTTCAGGCCCTTTTCAAGATCATCAATGGCGCCCGTGCCTGGCACGGTGGGAACTCCAAACGGAGTGACAGTCTCTCGCGCAACCACTTTGTCGCCCATTTGCAAAATCTTTTGAGGGTCAGGGCCTACAAAGGTGATGCCTGCCTTCTGAACAGACTCAGCGAATCCGGAGTTCTCAGAGAGAAATCCATAGCCGGGATGAACAGCATCAACTTTGAGAGAGCGGCAAGCCTCAAGAATGTTGGGGACCGAAAGATAGGACTTTTGGCTTTCCGCAGGACCCACACAAACAGATTCATCGGCTTGGGTCACATGAAAGGCGTCGCGATCTTCTTCTGAGTAAATCGCGACAGTTTTAATGCCAAGTTCCCGAGCGGTTCTCAAAATCCTCACCGCGATTTCGCCGCGGTTGGCGACTAGGAGCTTGTTAAACTTTTTCATAGGCCAAGATTCTCAAAGAAGGATTGTGTGCTCAAGGGGCGGCCCAGGAAAGCTTCGAGAGAAGCATTCTCATCGCGAGAACTTCCCGGTTCATAAATCTCCTGACGCAACTTTTTGCCGAGTTCACGGTTCATCAGACCGTTCTTCTTGAAAAAAGAGAACATGTCTGCGGCCATGACATCAGCCCAAGCATAGCCGTAGTAGCCCGAGGCGTATCCCACCATATGCCCCCAACCCGCTTGAAAGAAAGTTTCATCAGGTGCGGGGATGAAAGTACTGGAAAGTGTTTCATTCATGATTCGAGTGGAATCTTTGGTTCGTCCATCCGCGTGAAACAGAAGATCCGCTTTGGCAAAAGCCACCTGCCGTAGATAGAACAAGGCGACTCCTGCCTTATGAGCTTGGTTCATCTTCTCGACGAAATCACTTGAGATCTTCCGTGAGGGATCTTTGTGATGCCGGGCAATTCGATTGAGAATGTCTGCATCCCAAACCCAATTTTCTAGAATCTGGGAGGGCGCTTCCACGAAGTCCCAGGCTACCGAGGATCCTGAAAATTCAACAAACTCGGCTCGAGTCAAAACACCATGGAGAATGTGGCCAAACTCGTGAAATAGAGTTTCGACCTCAGAATGAGAGAGTAGACTTGGGGATTGCTTGGGAAAGTTGCAAACCATCGCCGCCACGGGACGTCGGTAAGTTTTGGAATCGACTTGCTTGCCATCCAGAATGGTAAAGACGGCTGCGTGCCCGTACTTTCCGGAGCGGGGAAACAAATCCAAATAAAAGTAGCCGAGCTTTGTACCGGTGAGATCATCGACTCGAATCAGGCGAACGTCGGAATGCCACTGATAAAAGCTCTCGGGCTTTTCTTCCACGAAGCGAACACTAAAGAGTTCGCCCATGACATCGAACATTCCCTTCAACACATTTTCGAGGGGGAAGAAATCTTTGAGCTCTTGAGCGTCGACGTTGAAATTCAGTTTTTTGTAGAGCGAGGAGTAGTAAAGATAATCCCACGCTTGGATCTCCGGAGAGGCTGTTCCGGTCCTTTGAGCTTTGAGTTTCTTGAGCTCTTCAATCTCCCGAGTGACCTTTTGTTTGAGGCGAGATTCAAAGTCCTTCAAGAAGTTTAAAACATTTTCGGGAGCGCGCGCCATCCGCTCCTCTAGGACATAGTGGTTGTAGGAACTATAGCCTAAAATCTTGGACATCTCATCTCGGAGTGAAATCATTTGATTGAGACGATCCACATTCTTGTCCGCAGCTACTTTGTATTTTCGAATACAAAGTTCGCGGCGAATACTCTCCGTTTCGCAAAACTCCATCACCGGCAAATACTCGGGATACTGGAGGCTCACGATGACTTTGCCATTCGAAGATTTTTTGAGGCCTTCAATAAAACCTAGGTCGAGTCCTTTAAGATCTTTGGGGTCCACTTCGATTTGGTCGTGGTAATCATTAATCTCCGTTGAGAAGTCAGTTTCAATCTTCATGAGCTTCTTTTGAATCTCTTGAAGTTGGTTTTGCTTGTCCTCGGGCAGCTCAAGTCCAAGACGCCGGTAGTCTCTCAGAGTCTCATTGAAGAGCTTAAGGCGCTCTCCTTCGAGCTTTTCGCCTTTGGCAGCGTAGGTCTTGACCATCTTGTAGAGCCCCTTGTGATAAGCTTTTTCGACGGCCCATTCTTGAAACTCAACGTAGACATCTTGAGCGGCTTTTCTGAGGTCTTCATCAGGAGAAACATTTTGCAAAAAATGAATTCGATGCATGACTTTGGATTCCTCGTACTGCAGGTCATCCAGCGCACGAAGAGTCGAGTCGAAGGTGAGTATAGATTCGGGCTGTTGAGCGAGCTCAGAAACGCGAGCCTTGCTCAACTCCAAAATCTTGCGGCCCGACTGGCGAATTTCATCCGCTGATTTTTCAAACTGAGGACACTCCAAAACGTTCGTCAAAGAAGAATTCATGAGGCCCCCAATCTACGCGAAAAGAGCCTAAAAACTCAAATTCGATGGAGACATTTCTCGGAAGAATTTTTAGTCTAGAGGTCTATGTCCGACGCCTTTGAGAAGCTTGAGGGATTGCGAAAAGAAAGCCGCCTGGGAGGTGGTTCCGATCGCGTTGAGAAACAACATCAAGCCGGTAAAAAGACCGCTCGAGAGCGTATTGAGCTCCTGCTTGACCCTGGAACCTTTGTAGAATCGGGCCCCTTTGTGACCCACGATTGTGTGGATTTTGGGATGGAATCGAAGAAGATTTTGGGGGACGGAGTCATCACGGGAACGGGTCTTGTCGACGGACGGCTGGTGCACGTTTTTGCTCAGGATTTTACGGTGTTTGGGGGCTCGCTGAGCCATGCCTTTGCTCAAAAGATTTGCCGGTTGATGGATCAAGCCATGAAAGTGGGATCCCCCGTGATCGGCCTCAATGACTCTGGCGGAGCTCGGATTCAAGAGGGCGTTCGAAGCCTTGGGGGCTATGCTGATATTTTCTTACGAAACACGATGGCCTCGGGAGTTGTCCCTCAGATTTCGGCGATTTTGGGACCCTGTGCTGGTGGGGCTGTTTACAGTCCAGCGATTACCGACTTCATTTTCATGGCTGAGAAGTCCTCGTACATGTTCATCACGGGTCCGGATGTCATCAAGACGGTGACTCACGAACAAGTGACGATGGAGGAGTTGGGCGGAGCGGACACTCACTCAACAAAGAGTGGTGTGGCTCATCGAAAATTCACCGATGAAATCAGTTTGCTTCAAGGAGTCCGAAGACTCTTGAGTTATGTTCCACTCAACAACCGTGAGAACCCGCCGCTTGTTGCGGCCAAAAAGCCGGCAACGAAGCTCACTCGTGCGCTCATTCCCACGGCTTCGAATAAGCCCTACGATATGCACGAAGTGATCCATGGTTTAGTGGATGCCGATTCCTTTTTTGAGATTCAACCTGACTTCGCGAAGAATATGATCGTTGGTTTCGCTCGTATTCAAGGACAGAGCGTGGGAGTGGTGGCGAATCAGCCGCTGCACTTAGCGGGCTGTTTGGACATTGATGCCTCTATTAAGGCGGCACGCTTTGTTCGGTTCTGCGACTGCTTCAACATTCCACTTGTCACTTTGGTGGATGTTCCTGGATTTTTGCCAGGCACACACCAAGAGTATAACGGCATCATTTTGCACGGCGCGAAGTTGCTCTATGCTTTTGCGGAAGCAACAGTGCCGAAGGTGACGCTGATCACTCGAAAGGCTTACGGCGGTGCGTATGACGTGATGAGTTCCAAGCATATTCGCGGGGATGTGAATCTCTCTTTCCCAGGCGCTGAGATTGCAGTGATGGGATCTGAGGGAGCGGTGGCGATTCTCTATAAGCGTGAACTTGATAAAGATGCGAAGAAGGCTCCCGAGCTGGTTCAGGAGTACAAAGAGCGTTTTGCCAATCCGTATCAAGCGGCGAGTTGCGGTTATCTGGATGATGTTGTTCAGCCGGAAGAGGCTCGAGATCGAATTGTTCGATCCCTACAAATGCTGGCGAATAAGAGAGATAAGAATCCTCCCAAGAAGCACGGGAATATTCCTCTATGACCCGCGACGAGATCTTTCGAAGTTTTGAAGCTCGGTGGCTGAAAGACGTTCGGTTTCCAGCTGCCCTGAAAGCTCCTTTTACTTTGGAGTGGTTGCCGGGAGATGCCAGTAATCGCTTTTATGGACGGCTTCATTATGCGTCTGAGAAGTCAGTAATCATCATGATGGTCAACGCCCCTGAGGCTTTTAAGTCCGAGGAGGTCACGGGTTCTGATGAAAGTAAGTTGCAGGAAATGCCGTTTGTCCTCATTGATCGAGCATTTGAAAGAATCGGACTGAGAGTTCCTCATATTCATTATGTTGATCCCAAGAACGAGTTTATGTTGCTTGAGGATTTTGGCGGTGAGCTCCTCTATGACCGCCGTCAAAAGGATTCCGCGCATGCCTGGTATGCTCGAGCACTTCAGGAGCTTGCCAAGTTGCAAAAGGCCACTGCCTTTGAGCCCGTTCGAAGTCGAACATACACTCGAGAGCTCTTGGATTGGGAGGCGGAGCACTTTGTTGAGTATGCTCTGGAGAAGAACGGAAAAAAATATTCAGCAGGGGCTTTGTCCGAGATTCGAAACTTTTTGAAGAAGGCTGTTGAGGATATTTCAAAAGCTCCACAGGTGATGACTCATCGTGATTATCATTCGAAAAATCTGATGATTCTGGAGCAAGAGAATCAAGTCGGTATCATTGATTTTCAAGACGCCTTAATGGGGCCGGCAGACTATGATTTGGCCTCCTTGCTTCGCGATTCGTATGTGAGCTTTTGCGATGAAGAGGAAGAAGATCTCTTGAGGCTGTATGAGGAGGCCTCCGGTCGGAGAGTGGATCGGCGTTTGTTTGGGCTCGTGAGTTTGCAGAGAAATCTCAAAGCAGTCGGAAGATTTTTTTACATCTACCAAGTCAAAGGAAAGCCAACGCATCTTCCGTATGTTGCGCCCACCTTGCGGCGTGTGGTTCGAACACTTGGTCAGATGAAGGAATTGCGTGTGCTGAGTCTCATGGAGGGGATTTTCGCGGATGAGCTCCGATCTTAAAGTCGCCTTCGTTCTTGCGGCCGGTCGGGGGGAGCGCCTGCGGCCTTTCACCGATTCAACTCCCAAGCCGTTGATGCCTATCGGTGGGAAGCCTATTTTGTTTCATACTTTGAAAGCGCTTGTTCCCCTCGCGCTAGATCGGGTTGTGATCAATGCTTGGCATCTGCAGGATCAGATCGCTGAATTCGTTGAGCGACATCGCAGAGATTTTCCATTTCAGATGCTGGTGTCGAGAGAGTCAGAGCTTTTGGGGACGGGCGGTGGTCTTAAGCAAGCCCTTTCGCTGATGAGCCTGCCGAGTCCCTCAGCGACCTTTTTGATGATGAATGGGGATGTTTTGATTCGAGGAGATCTGAAAGCCTTTTGTCAGCGAGCCTTGCAGTCGACATCTCACGGGTACTGGTGGCTTGCTCCGGAGCAAAAGGGGCAGACGGTGATTACGGTCGAGGGGAAATCTGTCGTGAAGATCGGATCACTCTGGAGAGCGGAGCAGACATCGGTGGGAATTATGCATCAAATTCATGGCTGTTTTTCTGGAATCCAGGTTTTCCGAAGTCTTGAAGCGGAGAAGCTCCCGCAGAAGGGCTGTGTCATTCGAGATTACTGGATCCCGCGTTTGAAAGAAGGGGAGTCTTTGGGCGCGGACTCCCAGGGGCTTGATTTTTGGGCCGACATTGGGACTCCGGATAGCTACCTGGCACTTAAAGACTCATTGCCTCAAACTTAAAAAATTCGTAACTTTTGACTCGTGAAGCATATGACAAAGCAGGAGCTTAAAGCTCCAGATAAGATTTGGGTAACTTCGAAACGAGTGTTTGATTGGTTCTCGAACCGATGGCTTGAGGG
The DNA here is from genome assembly GCA_040381435.1 of Bacteriovoracaceae bacterium. Lineage (GTDB taxonomy): Bacteria > Bdellovibrionota > UBA2394 > UBA2394 > UBA2394 > JBEIHI01. The sequence goes on from JBEIHI010000020.1 coordinate 9,254, forward strand.
CGTGATCGCTTTGGTCGCGATCTTTATTTTGTCCCTGGGGCTTTCTATTTATTGGGGCCTTCAGAATCAGAATGAATCGAAGGCTCAGTATCATTACGCAAAAGCCAAGGCTCTTTTTGAGCAACGTTCAGTGGGTGGAGCTCAAGAGACCTCGAAAGCGGCCGATGAGCTTCAACAGGAGCTTTCAGTCCTGGATCAAGAGTTTGGAAGTACAAAGACCAATCGCTTAGCTGATTTGATGAGGGCTCAGTTAGCCATGGATTCAGGCAAGGCGGAGGATGCGCTCAAGTTTGTTTCGCAATACGCAAGTAGTCTACCCTCGGCCTCACGAGATTTGGGGATGTATCCGAGCGCGGTGATGCATGAGCAATTGGGTAGATTTGATCAGGCGGCCAATGATTTCGCCGCTGTTGCCAAGATGGAAGACTCAGCTTTTCGTGAGCTTGCCTATTTGGGTCATGGCAGAGTCTTGCGGGCCTTGAAGAAAGATTCGGAGGCTCTCAAGGTTTACAATGAGTTTCTTGAAAAGTTTCCCAATTCATTTGAGGCGGGCCGCGTTCGTGGCGTGATTGCTCAGCTTCAAAGTCAGTCGCCGGCGCAGTAGTCATGCGATGGTCACAGGCTCATATTCCGACTTTGCGAGAGGCTCCTCAAGAAGCTGAGGTTGTCAGTCATCAACTCATGCTGAGAGCGGGAATGCTTCGGAGGCTGGCCAGTGGGATCTATTCCTTTTTGCCGATGGGCTGGAAGAGTCTTTTGAAGCTTCAGCAAATTATTCGAGAAGAAATGAATCGATCGGGAGCCCAGGAAGTTTCTCTGCCTGTGGTACAACCAAAAGAGCTTTGGGAAGAGTCGGGTCGATGGGCGTTGTATGCCAAAGAGATGGCTCGGCTAAAAGATCGACATGACAATGATTTTTGTTTGCAGCCCACTTCGGAGGAGGCGATTACCGATTTGGTTCGGCGAGATGTTCGTTCCTATCGCCAGCTGCCTCTCAATTTCTATCAGATTCAAACCAAGTTTCGAGATGAGATTCGACCCCGATTCGGGCTGATGCGGGGCCGAGAGTTCATCATGAAAGATGCTTATTCCTTTGATCTCACCGCCGATGGGGCGGCAAAAAATTACGAGATCATGCGATCGGCTTATCGTCGGATTTTCACGCGGACTGGACTTCGCTTTAAAGCGGTTGTCGCCGATACCGGAGCGATTGGAGGCTCTAAGTCTGAGGAGTTCCATGTTCTTGCGAGTTCGGGCGAGGATGAGATTGTTTCTTGTACTTCGTGTGGATACGGCGCCAATCAAGAAAAGGCTCAGGGAGTTTCCCCACTGCCTGGAAGTTCTCCGGCAGGAGCTGTTGAAAAGTTTTCGACTCCAGGACTGAGAACGATTGAAGAACTGGCGGGTTCTCTCAAATGTAAGCCGTCTGATTTGATGAAGACCATGGTGGCGACTGATTCCGAGGGTTCAGTGATTTTGGTTCTCCTGAGAGGAGATCATGCTTTGCATGAGTTGAAGTTGCAGGCTCTTTTAAAGGAGCACAAAGGTGTTCGCCTTGCCCGAGAGGATGAAATCAAGGTCTGGAATTTGCCGAAGGGAAGCTTGGGGCCCTACCAATTTCCGATGGTTGGCGGAAAGCCAGCGGTCGTTGTGATGGACTCAGCCTTAAGTGACAAGTGCGGCTATGTGTGCGGAGCCAACGAAGAGGGGTTTCATCTTCGGAATGTCGTTTTATCTCGAGACGTGCAAATCAAAGCGACGGGAGTGATCCGCCACGTCTTGGCGGGTGAGGGCTGCGTGGATTGCGGTAAGCCGCTAGAGATTGTTCGAGGGATTGAGGTGGGACATGTGTTTTATCTCGGCCAAAAGTACTCGAAGGCGATGAACCTGACGGTGACGACAGAGGATGGTCAGGCTTCCTTTGTGGAGATGGGCTGCTATGGAATTGGAGTGGGACGAACACTGGCGGCCTGTATTGAGCAAAATCACGACAAAGACGGAATTATATGGCCTGTGAGTTTGGCGCCCTTTGAGGTGGCTATCGCTTCTTTGGGAGAGGGTCGTCCGCAACAAGAAGCTGAAAAGTTGTATCGAGTTTTCTTAGAGCAAGGCATCGACGTGATTTGGGATGATCGAGATCAAAGTCCGGGGGTGAAACTCAAGGACTTAGATCTGGTTGGAATTCCCTTTCAGATCATCGTGGGCGAAAAGGGACTCAAGAACGAGCAAGTTGAGTTCAAGATTCGCGGAAGATCGAAGGATTTCATTCCGCTAGCCTCAGCGGCGCAAACCCTGATTCAGAAGCTTCAGGAAGAGCGCCAAAATCTGCGAGCCGCTGCTAATCAGTTTGTCTGAAAAGATCGAAGTCGCTAGACTATCTGCATGATGAGAACGATTTGTGTCGGAGTTCTGTTTTCGGCAGCAATGTTTTTCATGAGTCTGCGAGGGGTTGAAGCATCTGCATTGGGTCTTAATGCTGGAGCGGGAATCGAGTTTCCGATTTCTCACCAAGACACCTACGACGCAGGAGTCATGGCGGAGGTTTCTTGGAGGAAAGATCCCTACGAGCTTCGATTTCACTTTTCGGACATGGTGATTCAGCACTATGCCGTCGTTGTTTCAATCAAACATTTCTTTTCGGATGATTTGCTCCGCCCTTTCGTTGAGGGAGGCGTAGGACCTGCGATTGTGGACACTCCCATTCGAGGGTTAGCCTTTGGTGCACGGCCGGAAGCGGGATTCGGAGCCGACTTAGGACTCAGTGAGAATTTATCTTTCGGGGCGAATGTTCGCTACGCCGGTTTGATTTATTTTGGGGACACTGATGCGGGGTTCTTTGAGGCGAATCACGCGATTTCGTTGCTCGCCAATGTCGCCTTTTGGTTTTGAGAGAGGGTTGCCAATGAAAATGAATTCAGTGCTAGGACTGGGAATTCTGTTGTTTGCCACAGGTTGTGAGAGAATTCCTGAGTGGGAGCGCACAGCTCAAGAGGCTGAGGACGGTGTTTTGGGTCGCCGCTATGCTGAGCTTTCGAAGTGGCTTTGGAGTTGTCGAGGCGAGGTCGCCAGCAATCGTAAGCCCTCGGAACTCGAGCTTCTGCAGGATCATTTTCGTGAAAGAAACTTATCCACTCTCGACTCTCAGGAAGTGAAAGTGTTTTTGACGTCTGGATTTGTGTGGGATGCGGCCGGACGTTTGATTGTGAGTTGGCCTCGGCAGTGGGAGGTGAAAAACTTTGAATGCCGCGGTCAGGGTTCGGAGTGGAAATCGGCGAAACTTCTGGGGCATGATTCGGCCCTTGATGTTGCCGTGGTTTCGGTGGGATCCATTGCGAATCTCGCTATGACGAATCCTTGGCTTGAGCGATCCAGTCGATTGAAGTTCGATGAGAAGCTGTTGCTGGCGACTTCACCTTTTGCGGGGCGAATTGAAACCTGGCCTGTGTCAATACAGTCTCTGCACCCTCAATTAGGAACCTCGATGGATGAGGATTTATTCTTGTTTGATTCACCGCTGACTTCGGTTCAAAAAGGTTCTGTGCTTTTGGATCGTGACTGGAAGGTGGTTGGGCTTGCGCTGTCGACTCCAGGTTCGATTTGGGGCGTAGGTTTGACGGTCTCGAAGGTTCGGGAACTGGCTGAAGCCTTGATCGCGGAGGGAGATGTCAAACGTCCTTATCTAGGATTCAAACTTAAATTCTATCCTGATGAGGGCTTTCGTGTGGCCCAGGTCGAAGTGGGCGGGCCCGCCTATGAGGCTGGGCTTCGCGCTGATGATCAATTGGTTCAGTGGGATGGGCTTTCTCTCGAGAAGCAGGACAACTGGATTGAGCCACGGCGCTCTGATGTCGGGCGCAAGATTGCCTTTCGATATAAGAGATCAACTCGGGAAATTGAAAGTGTCTTAAAGGTGAGCTCCCGTTGAGAGATTCTTTGAGAAAGATTCGCCAACGGATTTGATCTCAATCAGTTTTTCAAAGGCTTCCTGATCGCGTAAGACGGGTTCACCGACGAGTCGGATGAGTCTTGATTTGGAAAATTCTCCCGCTAAGAAGGCCTCAAAGAGAGGCTCTGAAAGATTCCGGCCCAAGAGCATAGAGAGTTTGTTTTGTCCGGTTTTGAGCGACTTGATCCAGCGCCCCTGTCGTCCGTAGTGGAGTGAAAATCCAAGGGCTAGATGCCTTTGATGAGAATTTTCAAAAGCTGGAGCTCGTCGAGAATGATTCAGTAGCTTCGACAGAAAATAACTCATTCCCTCAGTTAAAACCTTTTGAAAAAAAGTTTTATCGTGATTCTCGTCTTGAGAATTCAATCGGTACAGGAGAGAGCCTGCGGCATGGGCGCAGGAATTGAATGTGAGTTCAGAGAGAAAAACTCTGTTGGGCCGAAGAGCGATGCCAACGTTTCCCGTTGAGAGTTGATGGAGAACATTCGCTTTAACAGCAGGGTTAAGTTTCGAGAGAGCCCGATAAAAATGAGGATCTTCGGGCCCGTAGACATGAAAGTCCAAGGCCTCAGTCAATGGCACGGGAAGAGGATTTCGATTGTCTGAGAGGAAGTCGTACAAAGTGCTCAGTGACCAGTTGAGCTGCTCCTGAACATCAAACCCCTCGGGGGAAAAGTCCTCGTTGGAAAGCTGCATTTGCCACTCAAGAAAACTCTGCCATTTCATCCAAAGCGGGCAGTGTAGAATGCAGTAGAACTGAAGCTGCTGATTCATCGATTTGCTAAAGATCACTGTCTTCGGAGACTTCTGACTCTCAAGGTTTTGAAGCCCCGTCTTGTCATGGTTTTGCTGAATGATACAGATCCGTGAATCGGGCCGGGCATTAGACAAGAGCTTCGGCATATGCTCGGAAGCCAAATGATGCTCACCAAAGAGCGCCCAAACGCTAGATCTGTATTCCTTCAGTTTTTTCACTGCATCGAGATCTCTCTGATGGAGATTCTGTGAGCCGGAAGACAGGCCGATCACCTTAATCCTATGGGCAGCGCAAAACTGAAACATTTCCTCATAGGTTTCCCATGAGCTACCCCAAAGCGTTTCAAGATTCAGGAGTTCCTTGATTCGATCAAAGCTCTTGGACTGTAACCAGCGTTGAACTTGAGATTCGTCTTTAATCTGGAGAACCTCGAGCGCAATGACCTTGGGTTTCTTGACTCGAGAATCTCTCAAGAGCCGAAAAAACAGCCTTTGACTTTGTCTCAGGGTGTGGAAATCCCCTACCAGAGTAAACTGAGAAGCATTGATGTCCTGGATCAGGTGATCGTTAGTTGATTTCTTGAGATTTCGAAAATCGCGTTCATAGGCTTTTCCATACTGTTCCAAGCGCTTCGAGGGGCGCAGCAGCTTCCTTACTTCTCGAAGGGCCTGCCCATAAAGTTGACGCTGTAGCTTGATCCAATCCTTCATCCGTATCCCTTGACGCCAGTCTAACTTTTTTATGACGCGAATCCTAGAAAAGCCTTTTTTGTTTCTGGACAAGACAAAAGCAACAAATGGAGAATGAAGAATCTGGGGGGTTTGTGAAAAAAATTCTAAGTCTTTTATCTGTAGGTTTTATTTCTGTCGCTTGTGCGGGCGTTGACGCTGATCTTGAGCGTGCAAGCTATCTTCTTGGAAAGGGCGGAGTGGCCAATGCGACAAAGGCAGCTGCGATTCTTTCTCCGTACGTCGAGAACCAAACCTTGTCTGGAGAAAAAGCTCTCGAAGCGGCTCGTCTTTATGCAGGAGCTAAAATGGGGGAGGCGGGCTTTGATTCAATTACGATCGTTGCCAGTATCGTGTTTCCCGGGGACGAATCTCTATTGAAGATTCTGAGCGACTCCATCGTTGATGACTTAGAGGAGGGAGCCGCTGACTTTCTGACTCAGGCCTTGGATGCTCTGGATGCTGCCATCGCGAGCTCTGCCTACACGGGTTTACCAGAGGCAAAGGGTAGGCTTCGAAGGGGACTTCAGTTTCAAAGATCGTTGGTCGATCTTCTTTCCAGTGTTCGAGTTTTGGTTAACCTCTCGGGTTTTCGTTTGGCGGACTTTACCGCAGAGAATTGTGAATCAACCTTGGCTCTGGGTGATGAGCTCAATGGAGGAGTTCAATCGGTGATCGATGCTCGGAATCGATTAAGAGATCTTGATGGCGTCGGGCTTTCGGAAACGAATTCTCTCGTCTCCTCTCTTACTTCCATTATTCAGGAGATCAACCCCACAGAGTCTGGAGAAATTGCAGACGCTAGTGCTCTTCAAAGTCTGTGTGAATATCTCAAGGCACAGAAAGACTCATAAGGAGAAGATATGAAGTTTAGAAATACGATTTTTGTTTGTGCCTCATTGATTTCCAGTCTGGCGACATCGATTCTTTTGGCTGATGTGCCTTCGTTTAATCCCCGGCCGAGAATGCTTGGCATGGGTGGAACGGGTGTTGCTATTTCGGGTTCGCGTGAATCAGCGATGATGAATCCTGCCGCTCTTTCAGATGTCACGAGCTCAAAGTTTGAGAGCCTTCCGATTCTCCTGGAGGTCCCGTTTGATTTGGGGATTGTGAGTGATTTTTTGGATTTCAAGGATGTCACCGACGATGAGACAAGCACCGATGCCGAAAAGCGGGCGGCCTTTCAGACTTTCTCTGAGAGCATTGCTTCAATCGCAACAGCGACTCGCATAAATCTCTATCCATCGTGGACCAAAAATGATCTTCATGTCGGACTTCTTGCCGACATGTATGTGAATCCGCGATTCCGAATCGGAGGAGTTACCTCCGATCAAGTGGTCGAGCTCGGTGGCTCCAATGGAACGACCGGGTTGGTTGTAGGTGGCTCTCGTTCATTTCTCCAAAATCGACTTCGAGTTGGAGCTACGATCAAGGCTTTGTATCGAGTGGATCTCACTGCGGAGCAGGAGGTCTCGGTTTATGATTTGCTGATTGGTCAAGATACGAGCTCGACGGTTGATCAAATCTTTGGAGACCCTGTTGCTGATCGAAGGGGCTTTGGCTTTGGATTGGATCTTGGGGCTCGCTATGACTTGCCTTTCCTGGAAGATGTCTTGCGACCATCTGTTGGAATGACCTGGCAGGATATTGGTAGCACTCGATTCGTGGGAAACAAAGACAGCCGGCCAAACTCGATTCCTCAGAGCGTCTCACTTGGGGCAGCCATTCATCCGGATTGGAAGCTTTTACGAAATACGATCGCGTTGGATCTTCGAAACATTCAAGAGTCTCAGGAATTCATGAATAAGTTGCATCTTGGTATTGAGACTGTTGTCTGGGATGTCCTTGCGTTTCGAGGGGGCTTTGCTCAGGGATATTTTTCGACAGGGATGAGTTTGCTGACTTGGATTTTTGAAGCGGAAGTTTTCTTCGCTGCACGCGAAGCCGGCAAGAAAGCCAATATTCAGGCTATCAAAACCTTAGGTCTCAAGGTGAGTCTGGGTTTCTAGAAGCTAAAAAACTTCTTTTTTGATTTCTTTTTTGAACCGCCAGATTCCTGTGAGGATTTGGCGGGAGCATCTTTTTCTAAGCTTTCGTGAAATTGTCTAAGCAAATCTTCCGACTCTCGACTCATCTTCTCTGGTGTGGCGATATGCATCTCCACGATAAGATCGCCGCGAGCGCGGCGGTGGAGATCTGAGACTCCTTCACCTTTTAAAACGGCGCGATGAGGGGACTTCATACGAGAAGGAATCTTCACGGTCTTTGTTCCCTCAAGTAGCGGTACTTCGACCTCTCCCCCTAACACGGCAATCGCATAGGGCACATAGACTCGTGAATAAAGATCAGTTCCGTCCCGTTCAAAATCGGGATCGCTTCTCACGTGCACTTCGACAAAGAGGTCGCCACGAGAAGCGAGATCGTCTCCCGGCTCACCTTCTTCACTCAGTCGAAGTCGAACTCCAGTATCGACACCTGCAGGAATCTGAACATCGATATCTTGCTTCTTCTTGACGGTCTTGCGGCCGCGGCATGTTGAACACGGATCCTCGATGACTTGGCCTTGCCCCTGACACATTGGGCACGGTTGCGAGATCATGAAGAAGCCCTGATTTCGAGTGACTTTGCCTCTGCCTTGGCAGCTCGAGCATCGCTTGGGGGCTTTGCCATCTTTTGCGCCCGAGCCGTGACAAGTGGAGCAAGCTTGGGATCGTTCGATGGAAATTGTTTTGGTGCACCCTAAGATGGCCTCTCGAAACTCAAGATCCAATCGATAGAGCAAATCAGCGCCACGTCGAGGGCGACCGCGTCCAAAGCCCTCGCCGCCAAAAAAGTCCTCAAAGATGGAGGAAAATCCGGAGAAGATATCGTCCATATTGTTGAAGCCGGCTTGCCCTCGGATTCCGGCATGACCACACTGATCGTATCGAGATCGTTGCTCAGGCTCGCTTAGAATCGCATAAGCTTCTTGAGCTTCACGAAACTTCTCAGCCGCCTCTGGAGAAGGATTGCGATCAGGATGAAAGTCCAGAGCGAGCTTTCGAAAGGCCTTCTTGATCTCTCCTGGATCTGCTTGGCGAGAAACGCCTAAAACCTCGTAATAGTCCCTTTTTTCAGTCATGACGAATGCCGATAACATAAGGGCTTTGAAGTCTCTGTCAACCTTAAGTCCCTGAAATGATTGCCTTTAGCCC
>JBEIHI010000021.1:0-17785 GCA_040381435.1 Bacteriovoracaceae bacterium
CCCTGGCCTTTGCCCTGGCCTTTGCCCTGGCCTTTGCCCTGGCCTTTGCCCTGGCCTTCGACCTGCCTTGCGATACCACGAGCATACCTCGAATTCAGAGCATATTGTGGGACATGAGCGAGTCCAATCAATCCAATCAGAAGGCCACCTGAATACGCCTGATACTTAATCATTAGATCGTTCATGTAAGCCTCTGCTGCTGCCTGAGGATCCGGAGCATCATCCCAAGCACTCGCGACGGGAAATCCATTATCGCCAATCTCATCGTCGCTGAGATACTTCATATAGTCTGGCGGATTGAGCCAGTTGTTCATGACGATCGTCGAGCTCTTGGCGAAATCTCGAAAAATATAGTTCTGCAAAGCCGTATGCACCGTCTTATTGGCTAAAGGAACTCCCCTCAGCAGAAAGTTTGAAAGAATCAACGTCGACATGAAGGCAATCCCGTGACCCATGGATTGACCAAACTGATCAAAGTTCGTCCCGCCCATGAGGCTGTACTGGATGATTCCACCTCCAGCCGCGAGAAAAGCGTTGTCGACGAGTAGACGTGTACCGAGCGCTTTCGCTTGAGGTTTCATGGCACGTGCCGTTGCCGAAACCCGCGCGCCAAAGCCAGGCCTTGAGGCTGACTGCATCATTTGCTGACTTGTCCGCTGAATGGCCTGCTGAGCTGCAAGCTCAGCTCGAGCTGTTCGACTAAGCCCGCCGATTTCTCTCGTTAAAATGCGTGTACTTCCCGCTGACACTCTTTCCAAACCTGCAGCCAATCGAGGAGCACGATGAACCACATAGGATTTTACTCCGTTGAGCCCAGCTCGAGCGCTGGATGCAACCGTGGTACGTCCCAGAGTATTGGCAGCCCCCCCGACAGCGCTCCATCCCCCAAAACTCATGACAGTCAATGTATTCCCCACAAAATCCGCGGCGAAATCACCAGCAACATAACCTGAGCCTCGGTTCAATTTGTCCTGATGAAAATTCGACCATGAATACTGACCCATGAAGCCCGTCGTCTTCTCAAAAACATCATCGGCGATCTCCGTTCGTAGAATCAAATCCGATACGCTGGCCAAAGCCCATGGCACATTGATGACAACGTTCTCACCAATCATGCGCCCAAAGAGTCCCGCAACAGCTTCTTTGCCACCCTCCCAAAGCAGCGTACCAATCTCGCCACCAAATCCGCGCACCCCATGGAGAGCCCATAGCCCCCATGAATCCTTACTCTCACTCCCATAACGATCGGCTTGAAGACGGTCTGGCAATCCTTCCGTGCGCTTGGCATTCAATGTTGAGATGCCGCGGATGACTTCTCCAGAGGCGAGTCCAAACTCATTCACTTGGCTCAAGCGCTCAAGCATGAGCGCCGAGGCTTTAGACCAAAGCGCTTTTTCAGAAACTCTCGACATGCTCAGCATAGTTTTGGCGGATTGATCGAGTACCGCATCAAAGGCTGATCCTTCTGATTGCAGCCGACTCAGCTGAATCTGCAAAGAGGGGCTATCGAGATAGGCTCCAGGAGCTTTGATCCTTAGCTCAGATCTCAAAAACCGCTCGATCTCCTCCGGACGCAAGAATCTCATCCAGCCCTCGTAAATCAAGGCTGTCCGTTCCTCCTCATTGGCCTTCGTCAATGCTTGAGAAAACTCAGACTGAGCCCATTCTCTCAACTTGATGAGATGAGCGGAGCTCAGAGTAGGGCCCTCGGGCGCAGCAAGCTGAAGACGACTCTCATTTATTTTTTTCAACAGGGCATCAATTCTGGAATGCAGGCCTTCAGCCTGACCCTCAATCAACATGACATCGTAGTCTTTGGGAAAGAGTTGCCGAGCGACAATGGCAATGGATTGCTGACGTTGGCTTGTGGAAAAGAAGTCGTTGGTTTGCTGCTCCAGGAAAGCCCAAATCTGATTTCGGAGCTTTAATACAGCCTCAAGTTGTAAAATCGATTTTTTGTTCGGATCTTGCTCTCGATCGGCCTGAGCAAAAAGTTCAGGGAAGAAACTGATCTTACGCCCAGAGATGCCGATCTCGCCATCTTTGTCGCGAAGAGAGCTGTCCAAGCGAGAGGAGATAAACTGCATGATGAGTTTATCCTTCTCCTCTTGCATCGCATCTCGCTCATCGTAAACAGACACAAACGTTTGGGCACCAGACGAAGCGAATCCCACCGCTGCTTGTCGCAAGGCTTCATACTGCTGAGGAGAAATCTCAGGCTGATCTGCAGTCGTGAGTGCCTCTGGGATGACGTACTGAGTTCTCAACTTACGGAACAGCGATTCCAGAACGGGAGCACTTTGAGCTCTGAGATTCTCAGGAATCAAATCTCTCATTTTCTGTTCGATGGATTCCCTCTTCCTCCTGAGATCAGCCTTCGAATCCTCAGAAAGGCGCTCAACAAGCCCCTCACGATTGGCGATCATCAGATGGAGATAGGTAAAAAACTCGTCCATGTTTACAGAGTTTGAAGAATCGAGCCGATAGAGAAGGATCGCCAATTCACGCTTCGAATCAGATTCGAAACCCGGCCCTTCCTTACTTGTGATGAGCAAAAGCTCACCCAAGGCTTCAATTCTATTTTCAAAAACCTGAGCCATGCCGACAGGAGTTCTGATTGCAGAGAGAAGCTTGCCTCGAGCCTCCTCTGGAAGAGCACGTGAGTAGCCTTCAAACTCTCTGCCTAAAATCGCACGAACGAGATCTGAATCTGATTGACGATGCTCCAATGATTCAAAAAGCACAGTCGGCATTTGCATGGAAAGCGCCTGAGCCAGCGTGCCTTCGAGGCCTGGAAACAGGGTGGAGACCCCGCGAGCAATCCGACGAAACGCCGTCAGCTGCTCTTTCACAAATCTCATGTCCTTCTGTGAGATTTGGTGGCCCAGAATATTCAGAATAGGGTTTGCGAGATCCTTGACCTCATAACCCTCAATCACCTGTCCCGTTGCAGGATCACGACCCAAAATCTGACTCTTCAAGAGCGGATCCTTTTTCATCAAAAACAACAGCTCTTTGAAGTCCTCTCGGCTTAGGCCTGATCTACTTTGGTCAAAGCTCTTCATGAGGGCCTGCACGCCCTTGGTGAAGCTCTGGATCTCCAGATCCATTTCTTCCTCAAAGTCTGTCAGTGAGTCTGTATCAAGCGCTAATCCACCATTGTCCTTGTCCCCTTCAAGGTTTGATCTCATGAGCTTTAGCGCTCTCCTGAAAGACTTCGAGCTTGTATCAAAGCCGATAAACTCAAAGAACTTTCTCTGACGACTTGCGGGATCAAGCTTAGGATCCGCTATGGCCTGGATGGCCTTTTGAAGATCCATCATGCGAGACGGGTCATCCTGGGACAAGAGGTCCAAAATCATTGGATCAGAAGACCGAAGACCTGACATCACGAACTGTTGAACGGACTGATTCAGCCCTTCAGCAGTGGAGGCGGCAAAAGCTTTTTGGTCATCGTCAAGCTTCTGGGACGGCAAGCCGAGCTGGCTCGAGAAGAATTCACTCTGCTCTTTGCGGTCCTTGATCACCTGGGATTGGAAATACCGAACCACAAGAGGATGAGGTCCATCGATGTCCTTTCGAGCAAGATCCTTTTCGATGGCTGCGATCTCCGACGGGCTTTTCACTCCTTCTTCCCTGAGGCTCTTGATATAACTTTGTCCGACCTGCCTCCAGATGAGCTTCGCTGACAGATCAAAAAGTTTAGACATGAGTTGAGCATTCTCTACGGGAATTCCAAAACGCTTCAGCTGCTCAACATCGCCTAACTCTAAATCCTGAATCGATTGTAATCCCTTCGCCGGCTGAAACTGAGCACCAGTGACTAAGCGAGGATAGAGGCCCATGGCAATCTGTTGACGTTCCGCCAGAAGACTCATGACTCGCCAAAGATCAGCGTCCGCAAGCTTTCTCAATTCAAAAAGATCTTCACCTGCAACTTCTTTCCATCCAGGTCCCCACACCAACGGCACAATCTGAGAAGCATCTAAGAGCTCTTGAGAGGCTGTTTGAATTGCATCACTTTGAGATGGCAACAAACGAAGGTCTCCCGAGCTCAAACCCAGGATTTTCTTCCCAGCTAACTGTGATGGAGTGCCGCGTGGAAGAAACTCAATGAACCAATCTCGAAGTTGCCTTCGACCCATAGCTTCCGGATCGAATGGAGTTGAGCCCCAACCAAACTTTCTGACAAGAATTGCCAATGAATCGATTTCCAAAACACTCAATCGCTCAAGGCCTGAGACCACATCAGCTTGCGGAGGAGGCTTAACAACCTCCTGAAGAAAGCTGAGCGGACCTACTGAGACAATTTTTTCAAGATCCGGCTGATTGAATTTAGACTCCGCAAGACGTCGAATCTTCTGTAGCTCAGGATCTGTGGGATAGGCGGCTAGAAGCTTCTTGAGCTCGTCGAAGATAAGATTCAGTCTCTCTTCTCCCATTGATTCGATCAGCCGAATCGACTGCATGAAAACCTCATCGGCAGTTCCCGATATCACTGGCACTGGAGAGGTATCTTTTCTTAGGGCCTTATCGAGAGCGACTGCAAGCAAACTGAGATCCCGAGCTCGATCTGCTTTCAAATCCGCAAAACCCTTCTCCCAGGAAGACGCGAGCTCAGAAACCAAGGCAGATTTTCCTTTGGTCATTTTATCCAAGCACTGAGTAAATAGTTGGGCTAAAAGATTTTGATCTCTCACCACAAAGGGAGAGGTATCGCCTTGATCATCAATTCCTAATCGATCCTCAAACACCTCCGAAAAGCGTTGATCCGACATGGGCTCACCCCATTTCCAGTTGGACTCGGTTTGGAGCTCGCCCTTCTTTTGATCCGGCAGAATACAGCCCATTTGAATGAGACCAGGACCAGGAATGAGCAAAGACTTTCTCTCGAAAAGGGGCATCAAGCGATCTCGGTACTGCTCAAAGGCTTCAAAGTCTTTGAACTGAATCTGAACATTGGAATGCCCGACAACTTGAGAAAGATGCTGATAAAATTGCGAAACTGACTGAGCTTGATCTCGGAGCAAATTCGCATTCGGACGCCGCAGCTCACCGGTCAGGGCAAGAGGCTTCCGAGAGCTCTTAGAATCTGTAAGGCTTACTTTGCCGATCACAGCGTCTGGAATGAAGTTGCGAATCCATGATGTGTAAGCAAGCTCTTCGCGAGTCCATAGCAGCAAATTGGCATACTCGATCGGTATCTCTGTCACCGGCTTTCCGAGGGAGTGACTCAAGATAGCAAGAACCAGTTGAGCCTTGTCGTATGCCTCCTGGGGTACATCGACATAGTCTTTTGAACGATCTCGAAAGCGCTCAAGCAGAGGATCATTCCAGCGAACCGAAGATTGAGCCTTTTCGCCAGGCGTAACAAATCCTGCTTCCGTATAACGATCTGCTGAACGAATCAAATCAGTAAGGGAAACTTGAGTTCCATTTCCAAAATCAATCTTGATTTGATCTTGAGGAGTGAGACGAACAGGAGCTTCGTCAGCTCCACCCACCGTCACAAGAGTCGGTGGCATTGCCATTCCTTTGCGACGGAATTGTTCCGCTTGCCACTTTAGGGCTTGCTTCTCAAAGGCTCTAGAATCACCACGCAATAGGGCTCCCGAAAGCAGAGAAAGGTAATCAACCCTTTCAGTAATCTGATCTTGAACACTTGAATCAAAACGATAGCGAGAAGATCTTGCCGCAGCTGCCGAAAGCTTTTCTTGAGATTCCTGAAGACGCTGAATCTCCTCCTCGGCCCTAGCAATCTCTTCAACGCGTATGACATCCTTAGCATCGAACCTCAAAGCAAGCATGACCATCGAGGGCTCGAAAACTCCTCCCTGAGCTTTCATGAGCTCTTTCAGCTTGAATCGAAAGGTCTTCACAACCGGCTCAAATCGCACGCCACCTTCGCCGGCCAAAACGTTGAATTGTTGGTCGATATCCCGCCTCTCAGCAAAGCGAGGCCCAGCCTCGGAGATCCGATCAGAAACTCGACAGCAATCATTGGCCCATGTCTTAAACAGCTCATCACCCAGCATGACTCGGATACGCCCTCGATACGCGGAGATGCGGCGGGCGATTTCTTTAACGGCAAAGCGTTTCTGATCGAGCTTGATAGCCTCCTCCGGTGAGCTCGAAGATTTTTCTAGAATCTCAAGGAGGATGGTTTCCAGAGAACGGCTATCCGAATTCTCAATCCCCAAAGCTTGGCGAAGCTCAAGATCCTCCACAGCCGAGGGAGGTTGCATGCTCGCAGCGACCTCCTTCACACCAGGCCATCGGCCATAGTGAGAGAGAATCTCCGCAACTGCATTGGGAAGCTCATCTCCAAAGCTAACGGTCTGACCACTCTCGTCGAAGAGCTTGAAGCTCTTTGAGAAGTCCACTGAGGAATCCTTGAAGGAATCCTTGAAGGATTCCTTGAGATTTTCGAGAGCTTCGGACGACAGATTCTTTGAACGGCGATATTCCTTCCAGGCCTCAAAGAGAGCCACGATCTTCTTCGACTGATCAGGCGACATCGCGGCTGGCGGTGTTGGCGGCTCTTGAGATGAAACTTGTTTGACCACGTCTTCGATAAACTCAAGTTGAGATGTGGGTCCCTCTCCGGGAGCGCAGACATTGGCAGCCAGCCAGTAAGGTAATAGCCCAAAGAGAATGGCCAGAAAGCTCATTTTAGCCGAGCTTCCATGAGGGAAAACTAGATTTAATGAACGCCTTGCCACAGACTGTCCCTTCATTGCCAGTGCCATCTCCAGACCTCCTCAGGCCTGGTGCTAAATCAGCCCTCTTAGTAATGCAAAAAGTGTGTCAATCAAGATGGTTAAGAATACATGCAGATTCAATTAGTTAGCCGCGATTTGACGGTCTCTCTGCATAAAGGTCAAAGACAAAAAGTGCTATGCAAGCAAAGCCCTCGGGCCCAAAAGAAAAGCCCCCTCGATTGAGGGGGCTTTCCGTAAGATCTGAAATGAAGAACTTAAAAGAACTTAGTTACATTGAGCGACATAAGCATCGACCTGAGCCTTACTTGCGCTCTCAGTGAGGCTGTCACCAAAGTTACAGGCTTGAGCGAGCTCAACGCCCATTTGAAGACCGTTAGCTTCAGGCAAGCCCTGCTCAGCAGCGATTCGCTTGCCAGCTTCAATGACCTGGCAATCAGCAATCTTCTTCGCTTCATCGGCGGTGATGACACCGTCTTCAGAAAAACGAGCAATCAATGATTCGTTAGCTGCATTGAGACTTCTCACCAAAACGCCAGCGCCTTCTCGAAGCTGAGCGTCTTTGTTCATATCAAGACCATCCAAGGTCTTGTTCAGTTCTTGGATGGAAGAAGCAGGCAAAGCATCAAAAAATTCAGAACGAGTCACCACTGAATTCAAATCAGCAGCTGCAGCAAAAGCGATTTCGCGATCCTTTTCAGTCAACGAAGCAGCTCCGCCTTCTTGTGCAGCTTCTCTCAAGCTACAATTATCATCGCCCAACAATGCTGACACTGCAGCCATCGTGGACTTGGTATCCGTCTTGACCACAGAATCAAAAGCTGTGGAGGGAGAGGATTTCAAAACTTCAGTCATATTGGACTCAATCGCCGGAATGTAGGCTTTGAGCTCAGGAATCTTCGCCAAAGCTGTTTTGGCAGCTTCAACACTTTCCGCGGTGCGAACTTCAGGGCTCCGACGAATGGAAGCCAAAATACCCGATCGAGCTTCAGGAGTAAGGCCTGAAAGTCTGCTCTGAATCACGGTCTCTGCAGCCGCTCCATAACGAGTTACTTCAAGGGGCTTAACACTGGTCGCCACTCTTTGAGCGTAAATACCGGTTACGGGTACCAACGCAGTTGCTAAAACTAGATTTACCAAAAGACGCATAAGACACTCCTTCATTTCCGATCTCGGTGATATTTCACTTAAAAAACCCTGTTTCCTCCGAGCCGTCAACCTATTTGACACCCCGCGAAACACCGATTCCTTACCACAGCTGTCTTGTCTCTACAAGCCAGCTTACCGGATCACACTTGAGGTCAGAGCAAGGCCTATGCCAAGCCTGCCCCCGCAGATTTTGCGGCTAAAAACCCCTTATTTTGCACATAGAGGGTTCGAGGCTGTGACATCGACGTCGCAGACAAACTTCCCCTAAGGGACATCACTGACACGCTCGCAACCCCTTAAAACGGGCTAAAGTCGGAGCATTTCTAGCCTCCCTAGAAGAAGAAGACCACACCCAGAAAGGGCACAGCTTTTGCTTCAAATAGAGGGCGGAAAGGCTATGGGTGTTTTCATGAGATTCTTGATCCTATCGACTGCCATTGCTCTCAACATCTCCATGGCCTCCTTGGAAGTGAGAGCTTCGGGTGATGAAAAGTGCAACCTCACTCTCTCTCGCATCTCTGCTCCGCTTGTCTCTCGAGATGCGGCCAAAGAAGCTCCCATTTTGGGGCTCGATCCTGTCGTGCAAGACATCCATCGAAACATTTTGAAGGGGAACCATGTGATTATTGAAGGCCCCCGAGGCAGCGGCAAAACAAGTGCCATCAAAGCCTTTGCTCAAGCCTTACGAGACAATCAGCTGGATCAGAAATTATCAGGAGCTGAGGTCATTCGATTTGACTGGAAAACTTTGGCATCCGTTCCTGAGTCTGTCAGAGGTGATCAAGCCCTTCTCGACGTTTCAAGTCTTCAGCAATTGGAAGGGAGATGGCGAGAGCTTAAGTCAAAAGGCGAACAGCCCATCATCTTTATTGACGACATCAATCAGCTCTTTACTCCTGAACCGGGCAAGGCACTTCCTTATCAAGACAAGATCGTCGATATGCTCAAGCGTCTAGCCAATGAGAAAGTGATTCAAATTGTTGGTGAAGCGGTAGGCCCCCTCTCCACCTCTGCCGATAAGTTTTTGGCTGATCGCTTTGGGAGAGTTCAAGTCAAAGACCTCTCGGACGATCAACGCCTTCCGATTTTGCGCCAAGCCATTGAGCAGCTGAAGGCCAAGTATCCTGGAGTGAAATTCTCCAATGACAGTGTCTTGAAGATTCTAGAAACCTCGCGCTCTCTCGGAACTGCAGGCATGCTTGAAGTGGCCGACGAAGCGGCTCTGCAATCTTATCTCTCTCGAGCCGATCGCGTGGAGAGAATCAAAGTGCGAAGCGCTCAGATTCTACGGCTCAAAGACAATCTAGATTTTTTGCGACGAACGAACGATCTCGATCTGACCAACCGCTTTTCTCTGGAACTTTCCAAACTTGAAAGCGAACAGAAAAAAGATATTGAACAGCGCGATAAAGAACTTGGAACCATCAAAGAGATTGAAACTCTCAAGACAGAGATCGATAAGCTCACCATCGATGAAGAGGCCTTGATTCGATCCAGAGGTGATCGAGAAAAACTCGCAAAGATTCAAGGCGAGCTCAGCCAAAAGCGAATACGAATCGAAGAGCTTCAAAAACTTCTCGAGGAGAGTCGAGCTGCCCATCGAGTAGTGTCCTTAGAAGTCGATGCACAAACCGTGACCGAGGTTGCCAAACGAGTTCGAAGACAAATCAGTGAAATCTCTGCCGCCGACAAGCCTTGGCGCATTGTCGAAAAGCCCAGCGTCGCATGGGACTCAGTTAAAGGCATGACTGAAGCCAAACAAGAAATCGAACGAGTCACCGACGCTCTTGAGTTTGCGGATTTGACCGAGAACATCTTGAAAGGACAGTCGGGCAACTCCATTTTGCTGTATGGACCTCCGGGTAACGGTAAGACCATGCTCGCCATGGCGGCCGCTGCCAAGCTTGATGCGCCCATCATGATTTTGGAAACGAACAAAATTTTTAGTAAGTGGCAGGGAGAATCCGAGCAGAACATTCGCGCTTTCTTTGATGAAGTTCGACGGCTTGCTGAGGAGGCCCAAGGAAAGCCTGTTTTTGTTTTCATGGATGAAATCGACAGTTTGGCCCGGGACCGAAGTCTTTCTTTGGGTGGCAGCGAGTCGAGAACGGCCGTTTTGAACATCATGCTTCAAGCTCTCCAAGGCTTTGAAGGAAAGATGAGTAATGTCGTTTTGATTGCCGCCACCAACAAACCCTGGGAACTCGACCCTGCTTTCACGAGAGCTGGGCGATTCGACAACAAAGTTTACATTGGTCCGCCCGAGCTACCGGCTCGAGTCGCTTTGATTGAGAAGGCTCTTTCAGGCCTTCAGCTTTCTGGGGATTCATCAACAATCATCAACAGCCTCGCCCAGCGAATGGAGGGATGGTCGGGAGCGGAAATCTCAGAAGGATTCGGCCGAAGCATTCGCAGCCGGCTTTTTGATGAGGCGGTCAAGATGAGAAGGGCGAAGCAACTTAAGGTGGGAGAAGTACCCCCCGTAACAACCGGGATGATTGAATCGGTGTTTAAAGAACTCAGCCGCACTTATCCTGAAGTGTCGAAGGATCAGATTAAAACATATGAAGATTTCTCAAACCGTCGCGCCGACAAAGAGGAAGAAGCTCGAAGCGTTGAGCCGGGAAGCCTCACGTCTGAGAACGGACAATAGATTTATCTTTTGGATTTTGATTCCGTTGGAATCTCTTCGAAGAGTTCCAATCGCTCTTCGACTTGTTCAATGCGATGAGCGGGTGCACCCATGTCTTTGAGCTTTTGAATTCCCCTCATTGCCAAATCTTTTCGACCCTTAAACAGAGCCGCATCCGTGAAGGCTTCAACACTCAGAATCTTTTCATCCATATGATCGGAGTTGTTGATTGCGAGATCGACGTAGTCCTCGGCTTTATTCCACTCACCCCTCGCAAGAGCATCTACGGCCAAGACACGATTAAGCAGTGAATGATTAGGATCAATCTCCTTGGCTCTGGAATACATTTGATCACGACGACCGGGATCTCCCTCCATCGCATAAACATCCGCAAGAACAAGAGCACCGTCCACCGAAGGTCGAGCGCTAAATGCGTTTTCCAAAATCGCCTGAGCATCTTTGCGTCGATCCAGAACTTCCGATTGCTTCAACAAACCCAACATCGCTCTTCCGTTGGACGGATCGTCGGAGAGAATCTGAGAAAAAGCAGCGTACGATTCATCACTTCGACCCGCAAGCTCCAGGGCATCGGCCTGTCGATTACGCAAAGCAAAGTTCAACGGCTTATCCAGAATAAGTTCACCTAAAACATCAGCAGCTTCTGAATACTCTCCCTTTGAAAAGAGAAGATCTGAGCTAATGGCTTTGAATGCCGCTTCATTCGGAAACTCGGCCTTGAGCTCCAAAGCTTTTTTGAGCGCATCCTCTGTTCGTCCCTGCGAAAAAAGATCCTTAATCACATCCAATTGCGCTTGAACCTCAGCTGAAAACTTAAGCTCCGCTTCGGCTCGCTCCAGCTTGCTGCGAGAGTTTGATCCCCACGATGAGGATGTCGCTGATCGCTCCGAAGACGAAGACGATGAATGAGTCGATGAGGAAATTCCCTTCTCAATGACAGACTTAGAAATTTTCTCAAGAGCCGTTTGAGTGATGGCCGAACCCGATGGCGCCACAATAAAGTACACGACGGCACCCAGGCCCAAAACAAGAGCACCAAGGAGTGAATAAAAAATGACCTTTGCTTGAGTCGTCATGGATGCGACTACTTAGCACAATGAAGGGCACTTGAGAACTCTCGTGATTTCAAGAGCTTAAAGGGGCCCTCCCGGCTCCCAAAGCGCCTTTAACTCATACGAGCATCAATGAGCTCAATCGCCTTCTCGAGGCTTAACTCATCAGGCTTAATGTCTTTGGGAACAGAAGCATTCACTTTGCCACACTTCACATAGGGACCATAGGGACCATCGAAAAGCTCAATCGCCTTCTTTTCGCGAGGATGGTTTCCAAATGTTTTGAGAGCTTGAGCTTTAGCACGACGACCTCGGCCCATCTTGGGCTCAGCGAACAACGCCAAAGCTCGAGCAAGATCCACGGTCAAAATATCGTCTTCTTTTTTGAGCGAGCGATACTCCGGACCCGGAAGATCTCCACCCGATTTCACAACGAAAGGACCGAAGCGACCAAGACCCGCTTGGATTCTTCTTCCCTGTTCATCTTGCCCAAGAGTTCTCGGAAGAGCCAAGAGTCCCAACGCTTGCGGCAAGGTAATGGTGTCAGGAGTAAAGCCCTTGGGAATCACCACTCGCTTCACCGTGGACTTGGGCTTGGCTTCAGCCTTGGCTTTCCTTTTGCCCTTGGTTTTTTTGCCGGGCGCAGATTCAATTACTTCTCCCGTATCTCCATCCACGATTGTTCGCTTCTCTGCAGGAGCGGGTGCTGGAGTTTGCAGCTCTTCGTTTTCACCCAGTTGCAAATAGGGACCGTATCGACCCGTCATCACATAAACTTTCAAGCCCGTCTGAAGATCAACGCCCAAACTCGGGGGGCCGTCCTTTCGCAACTGAATCAACTTAGCGATATCCTCGGGCTGAAGATCAGAAGGTGCCACACCCTCTGGAATCGAGGCGCGAACTCCCACTTCTTGACCGGGCTCTTTCTTTTCAAAATAAGGCCCAAATCTTCCAATTCGGAAATTCACATCAGGAAAACTTTCAAGATGAATGCTTCGCGCTTCCTCGGGATCGATTTGCTTTTCTCGCTGTTGAATATGCGGCCGCAGCCCCTTCTTCTCATCGAGGAAAAACTCTCTTAAGAAATCGAGATGTTTGCGCTTTCCTTCCGCGATTTCATCAAGCTCCTCCTCCATCGAAGCGGTGAACTGCAAATCGACGAGCTCTGGGAAATGCTTTCGCAAAAGCTTAGTCACGGCAAAGGCTGTGAACGTGGGAACCAAGGCATTACCCGCCCGCTTCACATAACCACGATCAATAATGGTCGAAATAATCGAGGCGTAAGTCGAGGGACGGCCCACTCCTTCTTTTTCCAATGTCTGAATCAGCGTTGCTTCTGTATATCGTGCGGGTGGCTTGGTCTCATGCTCAGTCACTTTGAGCTCATCGAGATTGCAAGAATCGCCGATCTTGAGATCGGGCAAAATAATCTCCCGCTCTTCAAGCGCCGCTTCCGTATCATCTTGCCCTTCCACATAGGCTCTCAAAAATCCTGGAAACAAAATCCGAGTTCCTGTGGCTTGAAACAACGCGTCCTTTGCCGAAACAGAAATCGAAACGCTCAACTGCTTGGACTCCGCCATTTGGCTCGCCATCGTTCGTTTCCAAATCAATTCGTAAAGCGCCATCTCAGTTCCGGCCAAACCAGTATCCTGAGGTGTTGGACATTGCGTTCCCGCTGGGCGAATCGCCTCATGAGCCTCCTGGGCTTGCTTGGATTTGGTCGCAAACTGTCTGGGCTCATCACTCAAATAATCTTTTCCGTAGAGCTTCTCGACCTGACGGCGCGCGGCGGAAATCGCTTCCTTCGACAAGTTCGTCGAATCCGTTCTCATATAAGTAATAAATCCGCGCTCGTACAAACTTTGCGCCACTCGCATACAATCTCGACCACTCAAACCTAACTTTCGGTTGGCCTCTTGTTGCAACGTGGAGGTGATAAACGGTGGTGCGGGCTTCCGACTAAACGGCTTCTCGGAAACATCGGAAACTTTCCAGCTGACGCCTTTGAGTTCACTCTTGAGCCGGTCCGCCTCGTCCTTGAGCAAAAGATAGACATCCTTGCCCTCGGCAACTTTCCCGGTGTTCTCATCAAAATCTTTGCCCGTCGCCACTTTCTGGGAGCGAAGCTCAACCAGCTTGGCTTCAAACTTTCCTTTGGCCGAACCCAAATGAGACAAGAGGCCGCAATAGATACCTCTCTTGAATCGAATGCGATGTTCCTCACGCTCAACAATCAACCGGGTCGCCACCGACTGCACTCGACCCGCACTCAAACCGAAGGCGATCTTTTTCCAAAGCAGCGGCGAGAGTGAATAGCCATAGAGCCGATCCAAAACCCGTCTCGACTCTTGCGCCTGAACAAGCTTTTCATCGATCTCTCGAAAATTCTGAAGCGCTTCTTCAATGGCTTCTTTGGTGATCTCATGAAAGACCATCCGCTTGGTAGGAATCGCCGGCTTTAAAACCTCAACCAAATGATAGCTAATGCTCTCTCCCTCACGGTCCTCGTCCGTCGCCAGAATGAGTTCATCTGAGTCCGACATCAGGTCTTTGAGCGCCCGGATGGTCTTAGCCTTCTGGGTGGGGATCACATATAAAGGAGTAAAGTTATTCTCCACATCCACCCCGAGCTGAGCCCAGGGGGTCTTTTTGTACTTTTCAGGGATTTCCTTGGAGGAGGCGGGCAAATCCCGAATATGGCCAAGACAGGCCTCGACTTTATAATTCGCAGGCAAAAACTTGCGAATGGTCTTTGCTTTGGTTGGTGACTCCACAATCACCAAGTACTGCCCCGTCGAAGAGGAGGTCGCTTTTGCTTTTTTTGCTGAACTTTTCTTCGTTGCCACTCGCCTGATCACCCATTCCTGAGCCGCCCATCAACATCCGGCTCATGCATTGACCCCTTCAAGGATCCATAAACGGCATTTTTATGCACTGCCGCTTCCCTATTGTAACGAAATACGATTTCGTCGATAGAAGAATTTTTTGAGGTTTGCAAGCCCAACGCTTCGTGTCGACCCCCAAAACGACCCATCCAACATAAAATGAAAGTGTGGGAAACTCGTCTTTAGACGCATTATGCAAAGAATTTTTGGAATCTCAGTCTCTCGTCCAAAAATTTTCTCCACATACTTTTAGAGCCCTTAGCGTTGATCTCAAACGACTTCAAAAATTTTTATCCAAACCCCAACAAACACTGAATCTCCAGACTTGGGAAAATTTCTGCGGCTTTCTTGTGAAAAATCTTCAGCCAGCATCCATCTCTCGCGCCCACTCGACTTACCGCGCGTTTTTCCAATTTCTGCGCGACGAAAAAGGGATGAAGGAATTCGAGAAATACTCGCATCCTCGAGCTCGCAAACCTCAGCGACTTCCGAAGGTTCTCTCCTACGATGAAGTGCTCCAAGCCCTGCAGGGGGGAGAGACTGTGCATCTTCTGATTGAATTGATGTACGATACCGGTGCGCGCATCTCCGAGGCTTGTTCACTTCGATGGGACGACATCCACTTTGAACGGGAACAAATCATTCTTCACGGAAAAGGCCGAAAACAGCGAATGGTCCCGCTCGCAAAGCCGCTCAAAGAATTACTCAAGGCCAAACAAAAAAGCTCAACCACCGCTTGGGTCTTCCCTTCCCAAAGAGATCCCTTGAAATCATTGAACCCACGCGTTGTGCGTCGATGGATGCGAGATCTCAGTCTCAAAATGGGATTCAGAAAAAACATTCACCCTCATATGCTCAGGCACTCCACGGCGACTCATCTCTTAGATCAAGGTGCAGATTTGCGAATCATTCAAGAGCTCTTGGGACACAGCTCACTCTCAACAACACAACGCTATCTAAGCGTCTCCAAACAGAGACTCATGGAGATTTTTGACAAGGCCCACCCGCGAGCCTAAACTGAAGTTATCACTTATGGGATCTTCCTCTCGACAATCACCTCGAATCTTGAAGGTCCACCCCGTCGGAAACCTTACAGCTGAACAAGGCTTCATCCTCTCTCGAGTGACAGAGGGAATGTCGATGCACGAACTCAAAAATATTTTGCCCTGGGGCAATGAAGAGGCTGAGGCTCACCTTCGAGCTTTGATTCAAAAGGGAGCCCTCACAATTGAAGGGCCTTCACCTCAAGAAGGCACGGATTTGGATAGCGAGTTTTGCCAGGCACTTGATGAAAAATGGGCTCAGATCCAGTCGAAAAACCCTTACGCACTTCTCGAACTTCCAAGAAATGCGACGGCTCAAGATATTCGGCAGCAGTATCTCGTTCTTTCTCGTAAGTTTCATCCGGATCGGTTTTTCAACCGGCAATTGGGACCCTACCGTCAGCACCTCAATGAGGTGTTTTCTGAGATCACGAAGGCCTATCAAAAGCTCAAGGATCCACATGAGCGTAAAGCCATTGATGTGAGGCTCAAAGATAAACTGAGCCCCGCCCAGAATTTGAGCAAAGAGGAAATGCTCGCCAAGCTTAAGGCTGATCCTCAAATGGAGAAATGGGTTCGAGCGGAAGAAGCTTATCAAGAAGGGCTTAAGCAAGAACAAGAACGTCACTATATCAAAGCGCTCAATTGTTTCAGCCTTGCCCATCAATTGAGTCCCAAACGTGCGGAGTATAAGCGCGCTCACGACTCTCTACTCCCCTTGGCGACAAGGCAGCGAGCTGAGGAGAGAGCGTCTGAGGCCGCTGCACTTTTTAAGACTCAAATGTACAAGGAAGCTTTTGCCGCAGCATCGGAAGCGCTTCGAATGGAATCACAAATCCCTGAAGCTCAAATGGTCTGGGCACAATGCATTGTGGAGCTCAACAAAACTGAACTCTTTCGAGATGCTCGAGAGAGACTTTTAAGAGTTAAGGCATCCATGCCTAAGAGCGCAGAACCCAGCTTTTTTCTGGCACGTCTCCACTTGAGTCTAGGAGAGACAAAAAGCGCGAAGCAGAAATTGTTAGAGGCTCTACAGCGCGACCCTAAGCACTCAGCCGCACAAAAACTTCTCAGGCAAATTTAATTCTCCCATGACCTCGCCTTTCCGAATACAATAGGCCCATGTCGGACGTGGTGATCGGAATTGATTTGGGAACCACCTACAGTTGTGTGGCCGTCGTGGAACACGGCACGCCGCGCGTTCTCGAACAAAAGGGGGGCCTTCGAACCATGCCCTCTGTTGTGGGATTTAATCCTGATGGCTCATCCATGGTAGGACATATCGCCAAGCGCCAAGCCGTGACGAATCCAGAAAACACTGTGTTTGGCTCAAAACGAATCATCGGACGTAGTTTTACAAGCGAAGAAGTCGCAAAAGCGCTCAAAAGTTTTCCCTACAAGATTACTCAAGGCCCCAACCGCGATCCCCGAGTCCAGATTTTGGGCAAAAACTTTCCCATTCAGGAAATCTCTTCCATTCTTCTGAAACACCTCAAGCAGGTCGCTGAAGAGGCACTTCAAACCAAAGTGGAGAAGGCCGTCATCACGGTCCCAGCTTATTTTTCCGATGGACAACGGCAAGCAACAAAAGATGCGGGTGCCATCGCCGGACTCGAGGTCCTGAGAATCATCAACGAGCCCACTGCAGCAGCTCTTGCCTTTGGATTCAATAAGAGGACGAACAAAAAGATTGCCGTCTACGATCTCGGGGGGGGCACCTTTGACATCTCGATTTTGGAAATCACGGGAGACACCTTTGAGGTTCTCTCCACCGCAGGGGATACCTACTTGGGCGGAGAGGATTTTGATCAAAAGATCGTCGACCATATTGTGAAGTCATTCCAGCATCAAGCGGGGGTCGACCTCACGGCGGACAAACTGGCCACCCAACGGCTCAAAGACGCTGCGGAACAAGCAAAGATTCAGCTCTCCTCCAGCTTAGAAGCAGAAATCAACCTGCCCTTTATCATCAACGTTCAGAATGAATCGAAGCATCTGAAATACAATCTCAGTCGGGCCGAGTTTGAAAAGATTGGCGAAGAATTCGTCAATCGCACCCTATCCATCTGCCAATCCGCGCTCGACATGGCTTCATTGAAAGTCGAAAACCTCGACGAAGTCCTCTTGGTCGGCGGCATGACGCGAATGCCGCTGGTCCAATCCAAGGTGAAGGATTTTTTCAAGCGAATGCCTGCAAAAAATGTGCATCCCGATGAAGCTGTGGCTCTGGGAGCAGCCATCTTGGCGCACTCGCTGAGCCAGGAAGAAAGCCCCGTTCTCTTGC
>JBEIHI010000022.1:0-17529 GCA_040381435.1 Bacteriovoracaceae bacterium
GCGAAGTTTAGGGCTTACGGTGGTTTTTTGCATTCCACGCGGTCTCATCGAACCCAGCCCGGGCGAAGGTCATCAATACGTCACGGCGAGCACCTGCGAAGTCTTAAGCCCATCGTCTATACGAGTGCGGACTCCGTCTTTCAAATCGCTGCTCATGAGGAAAAGTTCGGTCTTGAACGACTCTATCAAATTTGTGAGGAGACTCGCCGCCTCCTTGACCAAAGTCCTTACAAAGTCGGGCGTGTGATCGCTCGACCCTTCGTCGGCGAGGAAGGGTCCTTCAAACGAACGGGCAACCGAAAAGATTTCTCGCTGATGCCCCCCCAAAAAACAGTTCTCGACGCCCTCAATGAAAAAGGCATCTCTGTTTGTGGTGTCGGAAAAATCCCTTCCATTTTTGGCTACCAAGGAATTACAAAAATTTTGGAAGCTCATAATGATCAAGAAGCATTGGATGCAACGCTCACTGCGCTGAGGCACGAGACTCAAGACGGAGTGATCTTCACCAATCTCAATGATCTCGATATGGTTTTTGGACATCGCCGTGATGTGGCTGGCTATGGCAAGCAACTTGAAATCATCGACGCCTTTTTGCCCAGGATCTTTGCTGAACTTAAAGACGATGATCTTTTGATTCTAACGGCTGACCATGGCAACGATCCCACCTTCAAAGGAACCGACCACACTCGAGAGTTTGTCCCGCTTATTTTGTACTCCCCTCGATTTGAAAACAGCAGCTCCTCTCAGCGCCGACTGAAAGATCGCGAAACATTTTCTGATTTGGGACAAACCGTGGCGGAAAACTTTCAAGTCTCAGGTCCCTCGCACGGCAAAAGCTTTTTGAGTGAAATCGCTGCATGAACCTTCTTCCTTTGATTCTGAAAAAACGAGATGAGAAAGAACTCTCTCGAGATGAGATTCGTGATTTTGTTTTCTCGCTGACCTCGAAGGGTCGGCCTCCCGACTATCAAATCACTTCTCTGTTGGCCTTCATCTTGGCACGCGGAATGAACGAACGCGAGACGTTGGACCTTACGACCGCCATGAAGGAATCAGGAAAGCCGCTGGCGTATAAAAAAGGATTTCCGCGAGAAGCCTTCTATATGGACAAGCACTCGACAGGTGGAGTGGGTGATAAAATCACTCTCCCCCTCCTTCCCATTGTGGCAAGTGCCGCCGATCACGTTTTCTTTCCAACGATTGCGGGACGAGCCCTCGGCCACACAGGTGGCACAGTTGATAAGCTCGAGAGCATTCCAGGATTTTCGTGCGCGATCTCACGAGAGAAGTTCTACCGAATTCTAAGGAATCATCGCGGATGCTTTCTATCTCAAACCAAGGACATCGCCCCGGCAGATCGAGAGCTCTACCACCTTCGCGATGTCACGGGCACAGTGGCAAGCATCCCCCTGATTACAGCCAGTATTTTATCAAAGAAGCTTTCTGAATCGCTGCACTTTCTTTTGCTCGATTTGAAAACAGGTTCGGGATCTTTTTTGCCAAACCGAGCTGAAAATAGGAATTTAGGACTCAGCTTACTGCGCGTTCTAAAGCTTTCAGGCACTCCTGCTGAAATCTGGATGACGAATATGGACTCTCCTCTGGGTCGATTCTCAGGAAACCGCCTCGAGGTTTTGGAGAGCTTGCAAATCCTGAAGGGTGATGGTCCCGAGACAACAACGAAACTCACCAAGCACTTTGCGCAAAGACTTCTGATGGCGTCAGGCTTGTCGGAGTCTGAGGCACTCAGCCGAATTGAGCGAGTGATTCAGTCGGGTGCCGCGCTCGAAGCCTTCGAGAAAATCTGTCGAGCCCAAGGCGGCAAAGTTCAAGAGCTGGAGAAGTCACTGAAGCGCGCTCGACTCAAAACCAAGACCCTCAAGGCCCATCGGACCGGCTTTCTCAAAATTAATGCCACGCAAGCCGGCTTGGCACTTTGCGAGCTGGGCGCAGGTCGGATTCGTAAATCTGACAAGATTGATCCGAATGTTGGCTTTGAGCATTCTCTTGAGCATGGGCATCGAGTGGAGAAGGGGCAGGAAATTCTCACGTTACACTACAGCTCAAGTTCAAAACTTGAGCGAGCCCTGAGGATCTTGAATGAAGCTTTTGAGGTTTCAGAGGAGCCTCTTGAGATAATGCCTCTTCTGATTGAAAACTTGAGCGAGCGCCCTTAAATAAAGATTGCTTCCCCACCTTGTTTGCGACTGAAATTGAGTATGTCCTCAGGTCCTTCACCGTTTGTCAAAGCTCAAGAAGCTGCCAAGTCGTTACAAAAAATTTTCGGACCGGCCCCGGACGTAGCGGTGATTTTGGGAAGCGGCCTCAGCGGATTCATTGAGGACCTAAAAAATCAGCATCTTCTTCCTTTCAAGGATGTTCCCGGCGGACTCAGCAGCTCAGTACAAGGCCACTCCGGCAAGTTCGTCTTAGGGCATGTGGGCAGCAAGCGAGTGATAGCTCTCTCTGGTCGAATTCACGGCTACGAAGGCCACAGCCCAAACGAGGTTGTTCATTTGGCTCGAGCCACTCGAATTTGGGGAGTGGATAAGTTTATTATCACGAACGCCTCGGGCTCAACCCATCGCGGAATGAAACCTGGCACCATTGCTCTCATGAAGGATCAGATTAATTTCACAGGAAAGAATCCTTTGACGGGATCTGACCTCTTCGGTGGAGAACGGTTTCCGGATGGATCAGATCTATTTTCCAAGTCATGGCGCATGAAAGCCAAACGCGCGCTCAAATCAAAAAAAATAAATCTCAAAGAGGCTGTCTATATTGGCGTTAATGGACCCGCTTATGAAACTGCAGCGGAAATCAAAGCCTTCAAAATTTGGGGCGCTGATATCGTGGGCATGTCTACCGTGTGGGAAACGCTGGCACTTTCACAAATGAAGACTCAGATTTTAGGACTGAGTTGCATCTGTAACTATGGAACGGGAATTCTGAATCGCCCCCTCACCCACCAAGAGGTCTTGGAAGTCGGTCAAAAGGCTCAGAGTAGTTTTCGGAAAATTGTGAAAACGGTGATTGAAGCAACACTTTAGGTTTTGAAATGAAGAAAATTTTTCGCGCCCAACATCTCGTCACCTGCAATCCCAACCATGAAGTGATTCAAGACGCCTTCTTGGCGATTGATGGAAAAACGATCGTTGATGTCGGCCCTTGGAAGAAGCGCCCTAAAGCTCGCTCCTTCAAGATCGTCGATGCATCCTACGGAATGATTACCCCAACGCTCTTTAATCTCCATACGCATTTGCCGATGTCACTTCTGCGGGGAATTGCCGAGGATCAAAAGCTTGAGGATTGGCTCTTCAAAACGATTTTGCCCCTTGAGAAAAAACATGTGAGCTCATCCTTTGTCAAAAAAGGTGCTGAGCTCGCCATTCGTGAATCCATTCGAAACGGCGTCACCTTCTTTTGCGATATGTATTTTTACGAGACGGATATCGCAAAAACCGCCGAGAAGATGGGAGTACGCGGTGTTTTTTGTCAAAACGTCTGGGATATTGATTCTCCTGATTCAAAATCTGTTGATGAATGCCTGAGCCGTGCTGAAAAGCATCTCAAGACTTTTCCACGATCTGATCGAATCATCCCGGGAATTGCTCCCCATGCCATCTATACAACATCTCTCAAGACCATGCAGCAGTGCGCCGATCTCTCAAAAGCGCACAATGGATATGGGATGGTGCATTTGGCTGAAACCAAAACCGAGTTTAATGACTCCATCAAAAATTTTGGTCGAAGTCCCACCGCGCAAGTTGCAGCCTCCGGATTCCTGGATTTGAAACATGTCATCCTAGCTCACTCGGTTTGGATGGATGATCAGGATTACAAACTTCTGAAGCGACCAAATGTTTCTGTGGCTCTGAATCCACAGTGCAATGCCAAACTCGCAAGCGGGATCCCACCGGTCGATCGCTATCGAAAAGAAGGTATTCGTTTTGTTTTAGGAACAGACGGAGCGTGCAGTAACAACAATTTGGATATCTTTGAGGAGATGAACTTCCTGAGCAAGATTCATCATGTTTCAACAGGGGATCTCACGGGGCTGCCTGGTCCAGAGCTTTTTGATGCCGCAACGATTCGAGCGGCTGAAGCCGTTGGCGTGTCTGACCGACTGGGGAGTTTGGAGCCTGGCAAGGAGGCCGACTTTTTAGTTATTGATTTGCGCTCAGCTCATCTACAGCCGATGCACAATCCTTACGCTTATCTGATTTACTCAGTCCGAGGCTCCGATGTTTCCTCTGTCTACGTTCAAGGAAACCGAATATGGGGTCACGTCTCATGACTGCACTTCCTGGCACCATACCTCGATATGGGGTCAAGAAGTGCAGTCATGAGACCTGACCCCAAAAAGCCGCAGTTTCGGGAACTTAGGTCGCAGAATCGATGTCGCAGCCTACCCCAAAACCATAGTCATTTCAGATTCTTAGCTGTCTGAGGCTCCTGGCACATCCCGTGCACTTTGCAAGCTCTGAGGAGTGAAAAGTTCACTCCGAGGAGGAGAAACAGATGTCTCTTAAGCTATCAAAGCAATATTTGAGTTGGAGAAGCCTTGCTACGGCCATGCTTCTCGCTCTGACCAGTCCGCACACAGGATTGAGCACCAATCTTTGGGCAGCTCCTCCGACAAGCGTGGAAATCGCAGTCTTCAAAGAAGAAGATCTCGTCAAAATTTTGAGGGACAAAACTCCTGTTCAAAAGAAATTTGAAGATACCGACACTCATGTCCAGCTCGATGAGAAGATTTTGACACAAAAATTTCAGTTCTACTTGGACAGCAAAGGCGATGTTCGACAAAAGCTCGGCAAATCACAAATGCCGAACGATCCCAAGGTTTCTCGAGTCTACGTCAATGCTGGCTCGCAAACTTCTTATGCGGAATACATGACGGATGTGAATCCATACGGAAACTCCTACTTCTTTGAAGTTGTTCGACCCGATGGATCGCTCGATCGAATTCAAATTCAGATTCCCTCCGACGCATCTCAAGCAGACATTGAAAAACTCATTCGTGATGCGTTAATCGCCCGTGGATACACAATCGGCGACAATGGATCGATTTTGTTCAATGGACAACCCATCAATCGCAGCCTGAATGACTATGTGCTTTGGATCTCCGGCGGAGGCCAAGGCAATCGAGGAATGCCTGGTGGCGGCTTCGGCGGCGGCTTTGGCCCCGGCGGCATGGGCGGAGGCAACGGCGGCGGTTACTTCTTTGGACCCGGCCAAGGAAACCTCGGTCAAGGAAACAGTGGTTATTGGATTTACCAAGGTGGAAACGGTGGCCAAGGGGGCCCCGGATTCAATTCTGGAGCAAACAACGGCACCTGGGGCTATCAAGGAATCGACACCTCTCGCTATCTTGGAGGCGCTGATGGCGCAGCCTTCTTCAAACTCGGCGGCATCGGAAAAGTTTTTCGATCCGATATGTTTGACATCATCGACAACTCGAAGATGAACAACGACTGGTTCAATTATGAATTCAAACTAGGTGATCTCACCTACAAGCTTGAGAAGATGGACATTCCTGGCCTCTTCAATGACGAATGGGTCATCTTGAGAAAGGGCGAAGGCGATATCTGGTACCTCATCAAAGAAGATGAGCACCAAGCCCTCATGCAAATTCTTGAGAACTCAGACGATCCCGATCTCGTCAAAGCCTACAAAAAGGTCAAAGGCAAAGATCTCGATAAGTGGGATCAAAGCGACTACGACAATGTTCGCAAATACGATATGAAACACAATCCGGCCGATTATTTTGGATACGGCTCGAATGTGAATTTTTCTGGATCTTACCAAGGCATGCCTCAAGGCGGCTTTGGTGGCGGTTTCGGCGGTGGCTTTGGCCCCGGCGGAATGGGTGGCGGCTCCATCAGCATCCCCGCTTCTGTGAATAACGACATTTATTCTTATATCCAAGGAAATCCGAATGCATCCATTCAAGATCTCCAAGCAATGCTCGATGCCAAATACGGCAAAGGTATGGTGATCGTTTCCAAGGATCCGAACGGAAACTATCAATTCCAATTCAACCAAGCAGGTCCTCAAGGCGGACCTGGACAGATGAGTCAATTCATTGTGGTTCAAGATCCCTCGCGCTTTAACTCCGGCTTCATGATGCCTGGAATGGGCGGGGGCTCTGGCCAGTACACTTGGTCTGGTGGAGCACCTTCGGGTGGCTCTTCAGGGAGCGTTTCCAACATTGATGAGAACGCACTAGCTCGAGAGATCCGAGCGATGTTTAAAAACGCAGGTGCTTCATCTTCGAGCTCATCCGCGTCATCTTCCCAGTCTAGAACGGATGCCGGCTCAAGCCCTTCGTCATCATCGTCCTCGTCATCGTCATCCAGCATGATTGTCACTCAAGGCCAGATACCGACACTCTCACGAACTGAAGATGGCGAATGGAAACTTTCGATTCCGTTTGCAGTCGATGCCAACGGAGATGGTCGCGTTGACTACTATGATTATGAGTTTGTTTATCTCGATCCCCAAGATGTCTCTGCTGATGGGAGAATCAGCAAAGAAGCTTTGGATCGAATCATGTCGAGTTTCAAAGATCGAGACATTGACTTAAGTCGAATCGTCACGATCACAACGGCACCTGGGGAAAATAGTGCTAACAAAGGGGAAAGAAACTCGACAGGCTCAAGCGATTCGACTCGAGAGTTTAAAAGTCTCGAGGAACTCATGCGAATCGCCAGCGAACAAGGCTGGACCGTAAAGAAACTGGATCAACTTGCTGGAATCTACGAAGACAACAAGGGCAATCAGTTTCGATGGTCTGTTGACGTCCAGCCGCCTTTGGAACTCAGTCCAGAAACAATGGACAAACCTCTGAAGGATTTGGTCAACCCGTAAAAGTTTACCTCATACTCCACACTCACACACCACACGAGCGTCTGATGTTTCGTCCAACATCAGACGCTTTTTTTTGGCTCCAATCTCGGGAGGAGAATGAATGAAATCACGGCCTCTTCAGCTCCACATTCTGCGACCTCTACGCCGCGACTTCTCTCCAGAGGCTGGGACAAGGCCGTCCCAGGCGCAAACTGGAAACGCTAGTGATTTCAATGGTCTACAGACAATACCGGCTGGTACGAGCCTTGCAACGGCAAAGGGTAAGGCTTTGAACAAAGGCTGTTCAAGCTTGTTAACGAGGAGGAAAAAATGAAAGCTCGAAACTTCAAAAATGCAATCGCTCTCACAGTGATCACTGCGATTCTCGTTGGTTGTAGCGGAGGTGCTACGGAGACAGCGCCCACACCGACGATTCCTCGAGCAAGCTCAGGTCCGTCAACCACGAATCCGAGTCCCGTCTCTCCAATGATTGGAAGCGGGCCTATCACAGTCGGAATGAGTGGGAACGAGGCGATCGATGATGTGAACACCAAACTCGATGGCATCATCAATAAACAGAATTCTCAAGATGCAAAACTGGTTGCCGCAGACAACAAACTCAATGAGATTAACAAAAACGCTTCTGATGCTTCGAGTAACTCCAACTGGGCCAAATGGCTAGGTGTTGCCGCAGTTTCCATGCTGGCCGTCCCGATGATTTACAATGGTATCCAAAACTATCAAGCCACTGGAGATGTGGGCAAAGCTCTCGGCGCTGCTGTTACAAACTCGGATACGGAAGTGAACGATCTTAATATGAAGAACAGAGCTGACACCGCAGGCAGTCGAACAATCGGAGCTGTGAACAATGGAACTGGAGCCGTTCTTGCCCAAGGAGCTGCAAATCAGAACCAAACAAACAGCCAGTTCGCAAACACTAACGGTGGAATCCGAGCTGGATTTGGAGCGACTGCCGAAAGTTTAAACAACGTCCAATCCAAGGTCGACGCTCAATCGAAAGACATTGAAGCTGTAAGATTGGGAATGAATGCGATGAACCAAAAACTTCAATCTCAAATCTCTGATGTCGAACGAGCTCAGAAAAATGCCAAAGAAACCCTCGAAGTAATCAAGAATTCCTCAGAAAAAAATGAGCAAGAACTTGCTTTACTCAGAACCAAAGCAACAGAAGCCAATACCCAACTTGAAACTGCAGTGAAGACTTTGGAAGCTCAAAAACAAGCACTCGCTGATTTGAAAGCCAAAGCGGATCAACTTCCGAATTCAGAGCAAGCGGCTGCAATGAAAGCACAGCTTGATGCCGCTACTCAGGCCAACAGCCAAGCTTTTGCTGATATCAAATCTCAGCAAGCTGAGATGAAAACAGCTATCGAAGGATTGAAAGCCTCAGCTCCGACCATTGTTGTGGTCCCTCAATCCACTGGAACTCAGGCTGCCTCTTCACCGGCTGCAACCACTCCAGAAGCTTCTCCGATTGATCCTAAGCAGCTGGCACCCGTGGCCGACACTCAAGCATTGGCCGCACCTTGAGACCTAAAATAAATGAAATGAATTCCGAAGCCCTCACTCTTTGAGTGAGGGCTTTTGATTTTTTACTACTTCGTTTTTGAAAGAAGTTTAAGAGACTTCAAAAAATCAGACAAAGCCTTCACTTGTTTTTTGAGCTGCTTCTTCTCAAGATTGACCAAGACAAAGTCTGAACGTTGGTTTTTCTCAAATGCAGGTATTTGCCTCTGATCCAGAAACTCAAACAACTTCTTGGACATTCCCCTCTTTTGAACTCTTCGCAATCGATCGGCCCGAGGAGCAAAAACAGCGATCGTCAAATCAAAGCAACGCTCAAACTTGGCTTCAAACAACAGAGGCACTTCAACAACAGAATTCCTTTTGGCCTTCTTGTGAAAGGCCAAAACTTTTCGCTTCACCAGGGGATGAATCCACTTCTCAAGACGTTTCATCCCAGCCTCAGAGCTTCCAAAATTCTTAAGGATCCAATCCTTGGTGATCTTCTTCTCCTGATAGATCTCCGCCACCACATCATCCGCTGAAAGAACAGCCCAGCCCTCTTTCTTAAAGACCTTCAGAACCGTGGACTTTCCCGAAGCCAAGGAACCCGTAAGCCCCACTCGCATGGGCTTTCCATGTCGCAGCCTCACTGCAAATCCCTCTAACATACGGAAATCATACCGATTTTTAAGGCCCTAGGCCACCTTCTCCTGGCATAGCGATTGCAAGTTTAAGTCCTTAGAAAAAGGAGAGATTCATGCGCCCATCAATTCATCGACTACCCTTTCACCTCGGAATCCTTGCCAGCCTCAGTTTGTTGTTGGCCGGATGTGGAGAAGCCTTCGTCGGGACCTATCAAGGCCGCGTGAAACTCACCAACAGCTGCGACGGACAAGATCAAAGCCCCTACAGAGTTACCGTCAGAGCTCAAGTCGCGGGTGATTCAATGGAATTGACCATTTTAGAATTCGTCTCTGAATCCAACAACAGTGCCGGAACTGTGGGCGCTCGTTTGACTCAAGTTCAAGCGGGAATGAGCCTCTCAAACGACACCAACTTTGGCGTCGAGAATCAACCCTTCAGCAATATTCCTGATTACAGCCTCAGCGTGATCGGAGTCATTTCCCAGACACGGGACCAAATTGATAATTTACAAGTAACGCTCAATCTAAAAACCAGCGCTGGCTCTCCTTGCAAGGATCAATTCACCAACGCTGGTTTTGGACCACTGACTCTCAAAGATCGTTAAGATCGTTTGGCTAAAGGAACGTAAGAGGCTTCTTTGACGCCTTCGTACTCGGCTCGAGGTCTTAAGAGTCGGTTGTTAGACAACTGCTCAACCACATGAGCCGTCCATCCTGCCATTCGACTAATCGCAAAAATCGGCGTGTAGACATCAAAGGGAATTCCCAAGACGTAGTAAACCGACGCTGAATAGAAATCCACATTAGGCAACAAAGATTTTTTGGTTCGAACATAGTCCTCTACTTTGAGAGACATTTCGTACCACTTCATCTGACCCTTCTCGCGACCCAAAGTTTCAGACATTTTTCTAAGCTCAATCGCGCGGGGATCTCCGTCTTTGTAGACTCGATGTCCAAAGCCCATGATTCGCTCTTTGCGAGCAAAGGCTTCATCCAACCACTTATCTACATTAGAAGGCTCACCAATCTTCAGAAGCATCTCCATCACCTTGGTGTTCGCTCCCCCATGCAGAGGACCTTTCAAAGTTCCAATGGCTGAGGTGATCGCCGAATGCATGTCCGTCAGAGTCGAAGCCGTGACTCGAGCACAGAAGGTTGAAGCATTAAACTCATGATCTGCGTGCAAAACCAACGCCTGATCGAAAGCTCTGACTTCCATCGCTGTCGCCTCTTTGCCTCGAAGCATATAGAGAAAATTCGCCGCAATTCCTAAGCCCTTTTTGGGATGCACAGGATCTCGCTGATTTCGAATATGTTCCCATGCGCAAACCAAAGTTCCAATCTGAGCACTCAATCGAAGAGCTTTTCGTTTGTTGGCTTCAATCGAATTGTCCTCAGCATCGGGATCATACAAGCCCATCAACGAAACAGCCGTTCGCAAAACATCCATGAAGTTGGCCTTCTTAGGAAGGATCTGCAAAGCCTTGATCACAGGCTCGGGCAAAGTCATCTGAGATTCAATCTCCTGCTCGAAAGCACTCAATTGCTGGGCCGTGGGCAATTTGCCGTTCCAAAGCAAATAGACCGTCTCCATGAAATTGGAATGCTGAGCGAGCTCATGAATGTTGATGCCTCGGTAGCGAAGAACGCCATTGTCGATACTACAAATACTCGATGGTGCTGCTACGATATCTTCCAGTCCATCTCCTGCGATTGCGCTTGCTTTTCCTGACATTCTCAAATCTCCTTATCCTCAGAAGATTATGCTCGCGCGAAATTCATCTCAAGTTCTCTTTTGGCGTCTTTTGATTCGCTGGAGTTTCGTCTGGGTCCTCGATGTTTTGTTCGTGGTAGTAGTTTATTTTGGCCTGCTGCCCAATACGGGACGCCTTGCCTCTGGGGATACGATTGATCGCAAGCTCTCTGGCGGTAAGGAAATGGAGTTTCGGCTGGACCCCAAGGGTAAATCTTACGTTCGCCTTAATGAGGTTTCACGATATCTACGCGCCTCGGTGCTCGCCCTCGAGGATGCCAAATTTTATGAACATCGAGGCTTTGACGTCGAAGAAATGATCAAAGCCCTGGAAGCCACACTTCAAAAGGGTCGGCGTCTGAGGGGTGCAAGCACCATTTCCCAGCAGCTGGTGAAGAACCTCTACCTCACGCATGAGAGAAGCTTTCGAAGAAAGTTTTTGGAGGCTTTGATCACGATCAAGCTCGAGAACACGCTCAGTAAGAACAAAATTTTAGAAGTGTATCTCAACTCCATTGAATGGGGTCGGGGGCTAATCGGTATCAAAGATGCAGCTCATTTTTATTTCAAAAAAAGACCCCGAGATCTGTCAGTCAAGGAGGCGGTGTTTCTGGCCGCAATCATTCCGAACCCCGCTCGGTTTGGACGTCTAGACGATAACCAAACCCCTCGTCGCTTCGTGAGAAAGCAAATGGGAAAAGCCCTCCAGTCTCTTTATTATCAGGGACTGATCAGCTTGGATGATTTTCGTGACGCCCTCTTTCGTCCGCTGGAGCTCAACCCTTGAAGTTTGATTGGATTTTCGAAAAGCCCCCCTATCAGCCCGGTCATGGCTCAAAGCCACTCTTGCCCGAGGCGACAACCGCCCTGACGGAAAACTCCTGGAGCTCTCATGAAATCTTTCAGTTAGGCCTCCTCTGTCATCAACAAGGCTATTACTGGGAGGCTCACGAGATTCTTGAAAGTCTCTGGCATCTTCAGTCGGGAGCTCTCAAAGACTTCGTCCAAGTCTTGATTCAACGTGCAGCCGCAGAGTTAAAAATTCGACAAGATGATCCTGGCGCCGCTCACCGATTGAGAACCTCCGCGATTTCAAAGATTCATGTGATCAAGGCACAACACTTACGTTTGCTGGGATTTGATCTCGATGATTTACTAAGAGAATTAGAATCGAAGACTCAGGGAGAGGCCCGCTCGACGTGAGACCCCGGGTATTGGTTGGTTCGACTCGCTATGAGATCAAAAGATCCCACATCGTGACTGACCCCTCCCTCAATGGCTTTCCGGAACCATAAAGGCTCTTTGGAAAGCAAGAAAGTCGTCAAAATCTTTTTGCACGCGCTCTCGCGTGGCATCTAAAACCATTGAGTAATAAGTGCGCTTGGGATCTGCCTGAAAGAAGCGAGCACTCAACCTCTGAATATCTTCGGGGCTTTTGTTTTCTTTCACCCACTGATCAATCTGAGCAGCAAAGCTGATCTGAGGCTGTGTCACTTGGTCCAAAGACTCATCCACCACTCCAAGAACATTGGTGTAATTGCCTTGCATATCAGAGGCCAGATTCGCCGTCTCAGGATGAGCCATCCACTTTTGCATTTGAAGGCTAACAAGTAGATCTCGCACTCCAATCAATCGCTCAATATCGTCGTTAAGATCCACTCCACTCGCGACATAACTGGCGAGTCCACCCACACTCTCCGGGGGATAATCCAAATGAGAGATACCCCGCGCGATGGTTTGTTCAATCTCTTTAAGACGTGCTGTCTGGCGAGCAATCTTCCAATCCAAAAGTCCGGCATTGAAATATTCCTTCCAAGAATCAGGCATCATCTGGATCAATACGCCTAAGCCGATTGATCCGGCCACCGGCGCAATTCTCTTGGCCCAAACATTTTTAGGAAACTTGGTCATCGCAATATAATTACCAAGCTGCGCACCAACATAGAGACCCACGTTCATGGCAATAAATTCAAACGTCATGATTCGATGATTCCAAACGGAATCCAAAACTCGCTTCTGAAGATTCTTATCGAGCACTGAGTAATACAAAAGATTGAGAGCCACACGCTTTTTGACATGCATGGGTGACGATAAGAAATCCGTCATCTTGTGAGCTTCAGGAATATTTCGAGTCGCGATTTTCCAAAACTGAGAAAATGTCTCGTATCCAGCACTCACTGAGAAGCTATAGGTGAACCCGTTGACGATATTGCCAACCACCTTAAGAGCCTCCTTCTGCTTCAGAGGCTCCATCATCGAAGGGGCCAACTTATCAAGGCCGCGTCCGATCATGCTAACGAGCGACTTTCCTCCCCGCTGCCCCATGGAGCCCGAGACTGTTCCAACCAGTCCGGCATAAAAATCCGTGGAGTTCAGCAGAAACAAAATACTGTCGACATCAACTGAGCCTGTCTCCTTGATCGACATCGCCGCGAGCGTCACACCGGCGGCAATTACCGCTGCAATAGGATTTGTTTGATACGGAAAGATTCCTTGAGTCACGAGTGGGCTCAAAGGCTGAGCCACGGAAGTCTCCGCATTATCAGGCTTAAACTGAGTGGAAGGAATCACTCCCATCGAAGACTGAAAACCCAAAACAGCTGGCGAAATGGTCATTCCACCCGTCAGGGCTCCCGTGAAAGTTTCAGAGACAGAGGTCAGGGGCTCATTCGCAGAACTCTTGAGCGAAGACACTTCTTGAATTTCCTCGGGGGAGGACATCGTCACTCTGATTTGCTGCGAATGATCCCCTAGCTCCGTTTCGCTCGCGACCACTGGCATGACGCACAAAGCCGCAAGCAAAAAACCCATCATGAAACGAACATGACGTTCATTGCTCAGTCTCATCTCGTCAAAACGGCAACAACGCAAAAACGATCGACGCAAAAGACTCGAAAAGACTGTTTTCAAGCCGTCCTGAATTTTCAAGAAAGCCTCTGATGGGAACTTAAAACAATAGCGAGTAATCAGAATCAACCCTCCTCCGATCTGACAACCAAAGTTTAGAGTTGCGTCAAAGAGGGGGTCAATGTTTTTATGACATGATGCAGAAAAAGATGATTTTTACCCTG
The DNA here is from genome assembly GCA_040381435.1 of Bacteriovoracaceae bacterium. Lineage (GTDB taxonomy): Bacteria > Bdellovibrionota > UBA2394 > UBA2394 > UBA2394 > JBEIHI01. The sequence goes on from JBEIHI010000022.1 coordinate 13,848, forward strand.
TTGTTCTCGGCTTTAACCTTTTCAGTTTATGGTCAAAATAAGCGAACGGATGGCCCTCCGGGCTCAGAGTACGGCGATTTTAGTGATTGGGATGGAACCTCACAGATCGGCATTCACCTGGGAGCGATGTCTGATCAAAACACAGACGAAACGAGTTTATCCCTCGGGGTCGACTTTGATTATCGACCGACCGATATTTTTGGTATCCGAGCCAGCGTTGAGCAAGGAATTCAAGATCCCAAACACACGATCTTTTTCCTTACCCCTCTGATTCATAGCGAATACTCCAATATGCATTGGTATTTCAACTTTGGCCCCGGACTCAGCCTTCTTGATTTGGGAAACAGAGAGGCCAAGTTCCTGATCGCTTTCGGGGTCGGCGGAGATTTCATGTTCAATGAGTCGATTGGGATTGGTTTGTTCTGGAACTTCTCCTCGATTCTGGGAGCCCAGGATATGAATCATTTGGGCGCGCGATTCTGCTACCAATTCTAAGTTATCGAAATGACCGACGCTGGATGAAAGTCGTTTCAAAGGCTTTCACAGCGATCGGTTGGAGCGGCTCAGAGTCGACGACCTTTCCCGTAGCCGACAAGTACTCAATTCGAAGCTCGTATCGTCCTGGTTTAAGAAACAACTTCGCAACCTGAAGATTCCCCGGCAGCAAAAGCCACGACCGCGTATCCGCTTGCGCTGAGGCGAGCAGCAGGAGTCCAGCCAAGGCCCCTAGATCTTTATTGTCTGTTGCCTTGCCAACAGCAGCAGCCACTCCCACCTTCACACCCGCCGAAAGAAGGGCCCGGGCAATCAGCCGCCCTCGTCGATCTGCCAAAAACTTCTCCGCTGAGTCTTCAATATCATAAAGGGTTTGAGCAACGGCTTCAGCCGATTCTTCACCTACAGCTACGAGGCGCGCCGAATGAATTTTTGTCCAGCGCCTCTGATAAACTGGTAGAGGGATGATGACTTCCGCCATCGTTCCCGACTGTGATTTTTGGTAGCGCCGCTCAATTTCAGAAATTTTTTGCGGGCTCTTCCCGACCTCAAAAAGCAAAGCCACTGAGCCCTGCTTCTCGGCAACTGACTGAAGACCGCGCTTCACAACATTCTCACCCCAGGCGGTCTGAATCTTGGCCAATTCATCATCAAACCCCAAGCGCTTGGCGGTGCGCACAAGATCGAGTCCTAAAGTCTCAAATCGCCGCATCTGAAGAGGATTGATGTCATAGGTATTTTGATAGGCGATGAATGCATCGTTCACCTCCTTCTCTTTCTCAAACAGCATAGCTCCTAAATAACGAGCAAAGGGATTGAGCTCATAGGGCCTCTTTCCCTCAGAGATCATTTGGTAAAGGATCTCATTCACCCTTCGAGTTTCAACGAGGGCGGCTTCGTCATCGTTGAGCGAAACAAAATTAAGCCCCAGGTAAAGATGAACCAGAACTTTTTCGAAGTCCTCGCCCTGGTAAGCCTTCTGATTCTCATCCGTGAGTAATCGGGCCGTCTCTTGAGAGAGGCTCACATAACCGTTTCCCTCAATCAATCGAGCAGCAGCAAAGAACTTTTCATTACTCTCTTTGAACTGTCCCGAGGTTCTCAGCAGAATACCCTCATCCATCAAGCGCAGAAGTTCATCTTGAGGACGAGTCACATCCGACTCATAGAGCTTCAAAGCACTCGCCTGTCGCTGATCGGCCATCAAATCCCAAGCTCGAACGGCTGTCTTCTCGTAGTTCTTGGCACAACCAGAACAGAAAGCCACGATCGCAACAAGATAGCTGAGATGCTTCAATGGATTCTCAAACCGCTAGCCTTAAAGGCCGGTCGATCGCTTTTTGTAACGCTTGCGGATTTCTTTATTATCCGACCATTCAATCAAATTTGATTCCAGGTCCGTCAGATTCATGGTCACAATGTAAAAGATCATCTTATCTTTACCGACTTCTTGAACATTCGATCCGATGTCTCCCGTGATCAAGTACTGAACGCCCGCTTGTTTGCCTTTGCGAACGGCTGACTTTTGATCAACAAGACCCCCTGACTGATATTCATACTCCTCGGCCACCTCATCTCGAGAGGTTTTGTCAGAAAATCTGAATTTGCCCGACTTGATGAGAGCCGTGCGAATCTTGTCGGTCAGACTTTTCACATCGATATGTTCTGATGTTCGATTGCGAACGGTCCCGACCATAACAATAGGAGGCTGGGTCGCATTTTTGACCTCACCATATTCAACCAATGAGCTGACCAATTGATTGGCGACCAACTGCATATCGTTCTCGCCAAACTTATCATCGAGCAGAATCACTTTGTTGGGATCATCATACTGTCCCTTCGTAAAAGCCCGAGGAGCGCAGCCGCTGTTCGAAAAGGCAAAAATCAAGAGTGAAACTATTGAACCAGAGAGATAAGCTTTCATAACCAACAGGGTGAATGGATTTGATCAGCATGGCAAATCAAAAGAGTATCAAGCAACTGCGTCTGTTATCCCTAGACATCGGGTCCAAAAGAATCGGCATGGCTCTTTGGAATCCGCTGTCGCAGCTAGCAAGTCCACTCGACATCTTGCATCGTAAAACCCTTAAAGAGGATTTGGCCGCCATCCAAAAGATTTTACAAGATCATAAAATCGAAGCGATCGTCGTGGGAGTCCCCACCACTCTGGGTGGAAAAGAAACTCAGAGTACTCAAAACTCTTATTTTTGGATTGAAACACTCCAAAAGACGTTCCCTCTACCCATCTACTCATTTGACGAAAGCCTTTCCACTCGAGATGCTATGGAGATTCTCCGAGAACATGGAGTGAATGCTCGATCAAAAACAGCTCGTGAGAAAAAAGATGCCATAGCGGCAGCATTATTTTTAGAGGAATTCATTCGTGCGCAGGAATAGAAACCTAGCCAGTCTTTTCTTAACACTCGGTCTGATTGTCGCGGCCTCTATGGTGATTTTTTCGATTTTGAACTCGTCACCAACAGACGCCCGCAGATTCCTCTCGTTTAATGTGGAAGCAGGCGAGTCCTTTGGCTCCATTGCGGCTCGGCTTAAGGACGAGGGCCTCGTACGATCCTATGATTTTTTTTACTACGTAGGACGGCTCACCGGAAAATCGGGAAAGCTTAAGGCCGGAGAGTACGAGCTGAATACTCTTATGACGTCCTGGGAAATCCTCAACGTCGTCACAGGATCATCGGTCAAACTTCATCGATTTACAATTTTAGAGGGAGCAACCATGTTTCAAGTGGCTCAAGCGCTTGATGATGCCGGACTCGTCGATCGTCTTCAGTTTCTGGAGGCTGCCTGGGATCGATCTTTTGTTGAAGAGCTCAACATTCCGAGCTTCACTGTCGAGGGCTATTTGTTTCCCGAGACCTACTATCTGTCTCGAGGACAGAGTGTAAAATCAATCATTCGCACCTTTGTGGATATGTTTTGGTCCAAGATTCCGGAGGACTATTTGGAAAAGGCCAAAAAAACCAGCCTCAGTTTTCATGAGGCTGTCATTTTGGCATCCGTGATTGAAAAAGAGACGGGCCTCGCTGCTGAGATGGGCGTCATTTCCAGCGTTTTTCACAACCGAATGACCAAGGGACTGAAGCTTCAAAGCGATCCGACGGCTGTTTACGATCTCCTACCCTACGGCGGCCGAGTCACACGCGATCATCTCTTTCGAAAAACACCA
>JBEIHI010000023.1:0-17512 GCA_040381435.1 Bacteriovoracaceae bacterium
CCAACAGAATTACAGCCCAGAAGAAAAATGTTTTTGTACCTGCACTCATGAATCTCAACTCAGTATAATGCCTCTCGGCGTTTTGTCATCCCCCAAAACCCCATTTAAACCGTCGAAAACCAGCCTCTGGCGCGCTCGAATTCGAGCCACAATCCCTTTCGGAAGATTCACTGAAACGGCCGGCTTTTTGAGACTTGCCGCGGAAAGCTCCAGGATCGTTTCTCGAGGAACTTGAATCTGAAGCTTCTGGACAAAAAGGTAGTAGAAAAAATTGACTCGCTCCCACTCGGACCAACGGGAAACAATCGCCGTGTTGAGCGTTAACGGATCTTGTGCAAGCACGAGCCTCGGATCATCCCATTGAAGCTCAAACTCTTTTGCAGCTTCCTGTTCCCAGGATTGAAGCAACTGAATGCTCGAGACCACTGACCGCCTAAAATGAGGAAATCTCTTCTCGATGAGAGGCAGAATCTTAAGGCGCACAAAATTTCGATCATAAAGAGTCGAGCGATTGCTCTCATCCTCTCGCCACGAAAGCTTGGCATCTTGAGCGATCGTCCGCAGCTGCTGTTTGGAGAAGGACAACAAAGGGCGCCAGACCCTTCGAGATTCGCGCACTGACTTCATCTTCAGAGAGGATAAACCTCGGACTCCCGCGCCCCGAAACAAATTCAAAAAGAATGTTTCAATCTGATCATCTTGATGATGAGCCTCAATAACTTCCTGCTGCGAATCGAGATCGCTGATCACCTTGAGTCTCAAGCTTCGCGCCTGACTTTGAATAGCTGACTTTTTGCGAACCTTGACTCGATGAATCCGAAGAGGAATCTCGAGCTTGAGGCAGAGACGCTCAACACTCTTTGCGTCTCGGTCCGAACTCTTGCCTCGCAATCCGTAATGCAAATGAATCGCTTCAATTGAAACAGGATAAAGCTTCCGAAGCGAACTCAAAGCATAGGCCATCACCGTCGAGTCCACTCCACCACTTAAGCAGAGACAAAAACGACGAGGAGAATTCGTCTTAAGTTCGAGATTCTGAGCGATTGGCTCAAGCCACATTCAAGAATGGATATAGTTCAAAGTCTCACGGGAGTCGAGAAAGCGCTTGCATCTCAGCTTCAGCATCTTCCCCAAACCAAGCCCTGAGCGCTTGACCCAAAACGCCCTCATCGCGCAGCAGCCACTGCTTCCAGAGTCGGGAAGGATGACGATCCTCAAAACTGTGAGGATACTTCATGTTACGAATCGTCTGAGCATATCGCTTGGCGACTCCTAAAGCTCCTTGATACAAATGAGCGACCATCAAAAGAAAGTTTCGATCTTCGGAATCCACTCTCTGAGTCTGATTGATCAATTCAGCAGCAGCCTGCTCGAGGGAGAACCGCAAGCCGGGATCCTGAGGATCTTCTTTGCTCGCTAGGTAGAAAAAGTGCAATGAAAGCTCAGGGCGTCCCTGATCATGCTGACAAACCATCGCTAAGTTAAAGAACAAGTCGGAGCGATCATGAACCTGATCAGCCAATTCGAGAGATTTTTCGATGAGCTCATCCCCGCGATAGAGATGCTCGTAGATATAAGAGAGATATTCAGTCGACTCGCGGGAAACTTCAGGGTCTTTGATGGCCAAGAGCAAATGCTGAACAGCATCCTCGTAGTGGGATTTTTCAAAGAGAAGCTTTCCAAGATTGAAATGCGAATTCTCAGTGGCTTTGGAGAGTCGAACCAATTCCTTCAACAACCAAATCCCCAAATCCGTGCTTCGAACGGTATGAGCAAACATCTGTCTGAGTTCGCGTAGAAACTCGATTGAGGTTTTAGCGGCATGAGGATCGAGCCTCAACGCTCGGCGAAGATAATTCTTCCCTTCCAATTCGCGCTGCTTCGAAAACGCTCGCAGAGCCATGGTGTAAATAGCAGGAATGTGCCCGAGATTCTGCTGAAGCGCGGATTTCAAGCAGCGCTCGGCCATGTGGAACTGCTTCAGATGCTCATGAGCGACGGCAAGACAATAAAGCTCATCACTATCCTGGCTCCCTTCGAGATTCTGAATCAGCTGTCGAGGATCCTGTTGGAGGGCCGTTGCCCACTCTTCTTTAAGCCAGTACTGCATAGACTGGCTTTCGGCACAAAAAGGCAGGGATTGAGATGCCACTTTAAAATGGGATTAATCAGCCGAAATTACTCAGAAAAACCCATTTCCAGACGTCGCGTCAAATCCAAAGGTTTTCAAAACACTTCGCAGCAAAATTTCATGAAGTCAGCACTCGACCTGAAAACATTTTTTGAGCTAAACATTTCAGCATCTTGGGCCGCTAGCTCAGTCGGTAGAGCAACTCCCTTTTAAGGAGTGGGTCCCCCGTTCGATCCGGGGGCGGCTCAGATTCTCTCTCTCCAGCTTTTTCAGTGAATTTTTTTTGAAGGTCCTTGGAACTGATCAACGTCGGACCACAGGTCCTGAAGCAATGTATAAGCCTGAGTCTGATTGAGATCGGAGTGAAGATCGGCAGCCTCTTGAGGGTGAGCGGCCATCATCTCAGCAACCCACTGAGCAAGGGACACAGACTGGCCCTCAAAACTGCCATCGAACTTTTTCGGACTGCTCACGCTCTCATTCTATCATTTTTTGATGCACCGCATTAAGACTTTGAAATGACTCAGCTTTAGACCGAGGGGCCTTGATCTTTTTGAGGTGGCATGCCAAAGGTGGCATCGAATGAACTTTAGTGAAACAGAGATCGAAAAAGCCAAGGAGCTCAAACGCCTCGGATTCCCCAAACTCAAGGGAAAAGAAGCTCCCGTGTGGACGCCGCAAAGAGCACACTACATTCATGCTCGTCACTGCCCCTCGGGCTGTGTGGAGATTTCACCCACCGTGTTTTTGATTGTTGATCCGCAGCCAGAACATACCGAGGCTACATGGCTACCCACCTTTGAGGACTGTTTGGAGATTGCCAGGCAAACTCAAATCACTTTTTCTCTGATCACGGATTATCTGCACCGAAAAAGATTCGCAGACACTGAGCCAAGACTCGGACTGTATCATCTGTTCATTGAGAAATGGCGCTGAGACAATCTTCGACGTTTAGAGACGGCGCTTCGGCAATCGAATCATAAAGATGCTCGTCAGTGTGAGCGCCAAAAGCATGATCATTGAGTACGCTCCGGAAAGAGGACGATCGGATCGGGCCATCAAGCTACAACCACCTTTTGAGGAACTGCCGGCTTGTGAATAGAGTCCGCGATCCGCTTGCGCACCGTCTTGGCCTGTGGCCATCAAAACAGCTCGATACGCGTTGATACGGCCCCCGGACAAAACATAGTTTTCAGCGCCGGGAATGTAATCAGAGGATTCAATTAAAAGATCTCGCACTTGGCTTGGCGAAAGCTGAGGATTCGCCGCCCAGATCAAAGCCGCGACGCCAGCAACATGAGGAACCGCTTGAGAGGTTCCCTTTTTCTTTTGATACTTACTGACATAATTCGAACCATTTTGAGTGCCCGGCACGATAGCGTAGATGTCATCGCCAGGAGCCATCACGTGAACGCTGTTGACTCCGTAGCCCGAAAAATTCGTTTTTCGATCGTAGCGGTCAGAGGCGGCAACGCAAACATTAGCCGCCAAGGCAAAATTGCAGGGGTAGTACTCTTGAGCATCGTTGTTGCCGCCGTGATTTCCAGCGGATGTGATAGGCAGATAGCCAAACTGAGTGAGCTCTTGCATAGCTTCCTCGAGAAATCGTGAATACTGCTCGCCACCCCAAGAGTTGCTGCCGATAAATTTCACATCAGGATCTTGAGCTCGACGAGCCTGCATGTCTTGCTTCATCCAGTTGATCACTCGAAGCGCTGTTTCAGAATCCCCTTGATTTTGAGCATTCAAAAACTTGCCAGCAACAATCTGGATATCTCCGGGAACCACTCCGCGGATACCGTACTTGTTGTTTCCTCTGGCTGCGATGATGGAGGCCACATGAGTGCCATGTCCGTTATCGTCAATAGCAGCAGCGTTTGGATTGAAGGCATTAAAGCTTGCAGTGACTCGACCCTCCATATCAGGGTCTCGAGTATCAACACCCGAATCCATCACGTAGATCACAACTTTTGCAGAACCGGTGGCAACGCTCCAGGCGCGAAACACATCAATGTCGGAGTAGTACCCAGCATTTGATTGAGGGGCTGAAGGAAGAATCGACCACTGATTTCCAATCAAAGGATCCTCAGTGAAATCTTGCTGAGTCGGCGGCAGAGACGTATCACTCGCGGAGAAAGGAACTTTCTCCTCCCACTCATAGTCGGCTGAGTTGATGGACTGAACAAACTCTTGTTTTTCTGTTTCATTAGAAAACTTCAAGACTCGAAGATCTTTGATACGAGTCGTCGTTGGATGCGGAATCAGACTAAGAGCCTGAGCGGATCCCGTCTTTTTCTTGGGTCTGAGCAAAAGGCTTTGTGCATTTGTGACAGAGACTGCCAAACACATCACCACCGAAGAACTGAGCCATACTTTCCATGAGTGCAACACAAGCTCTCACACTTCAACTTCCGTTCCCAGATATGCCCTTGAAATTACTCATCTTCCCCACCCCTCAATTGGGGCATGGATGTCCCATTTTCACCCTCTCTGCCGCATCCTCTCAGTGTCGCAGTTTTGTGATACAAAAGGTTCCGATGAATCCAGTCCTGACGAAATTGATTCTCTTTCTCAGCCTTGCTTTGACGGGAGCGGTTAAGGCCTACGGCAGCGATGGACTGATCATCTCTGAAGTTCTCACGGTGGATTACAAACAAGGCCAGCCTCAAATTGGCATTCGAGTTTCGCAGTCCAAGAGTAAGGAAATGCTTGGCAAGATTCTTCGGGAGCGGATCCGCTACACCTACCCCGCGTTTGCCTCTGTGGCTCAAGTGGTTGAAGAGCATCCCGGTCTCGCTGTTGAAATTTGGTATCAAACAAAATCACTTGAGAAGTTCGTGGCCGCTTACCCCGAAATGGCGGAGAAGATTCCTCAGAATATTTCGTCTGAATTTTTGATTCAACTCAGTGGATCCAAAGCCGATGTTTTGCGCCGACTTGAATTCGCCGTTGTTGACGAGGGACTCGACACTCTCGAAGTCCAAGGCAATCGCCTGGTCTTTGTTCGAAAGGCTCGAGACCTTCGACCCGCAGGCCTTGCCACCCTCAGAGGCACGAAAGACCTCGGCCTACCCATTGTTCAGTGGATGCTTATCTCCGATGCCTTTCGACGCAGTATCAAGCCTGCACTCATTGCCGTCGGATGGATTCGGCGCGGAACGCAAGCAACGCAAGTAGCCCTCATGAGCTCGCCCGCTGAAAAGGTGAACCTCCCGGTCGCCCTGGTTGAAATTGCAAGCGTGATTGTCTTGGAAGTCATCAGCCGGAAGATCATCAGCCATTTGGAGTACAAGCTCACCAAAGAGCAGGCCCAAGACACGCTTTTGAAATTGATTCAGGAATTCAGCCGTCTCGAAGGAAAAACCGACGAAATGAGTGCCTCTCTCAGGGCACACTATGCTCTGGAAATTTCACAGCAGATGTCTGAGATGGTTTTTTTGACAAACTCAGGACTTTTCAAAGACTACAATAAGTATCAATCACAGGTCATTGAACTCGTTCTGAAAATGCGAAAGCTTCGAGAACAAGAATCGGCAGCCTTCTCTCAAACTTTCTTTTTCACAAAACCTTTTGAACGACAGGTTCTCGTCGAAGATCGAAAGATCACTCGCTTTGAAGATCCCATGGATCGCAAGGCCCGGCGCATGGCTGAAGCCTATCATGGACGAGATATGACCCCTCGAGTTTGGGTGCCGACTCTTGCCGAAAGAGTTCGATCAGAGCTCGACAAGTTCATGATTCGGATTCCTCATCCTCACTTGCGCGAGTATCAAAAGTTTCGAAAGGCTGCATTTGAAAAGATGGGCTCCTACGACTCCTCATCAAGCGCCAGTCTCAATTTGCGTATCGACCTTGAACAAGATCTTCGAGATGCCTACTACCTCTATCGATTTCGCGATGACTTTGATGTCATATCCAACGAGGCGGTGCTACGACTGGGAACACCGCAAGCTGAGAAGAACAAAGATTTCTTTGATTGGATGTATCACTCGCAACCTTCGGTTTTGGATGTTTTAAGAGAAGACTACTTAAAGGGATCGCTCGCTCTTTTTTATGGCAGGCAATCACTGGGTCTCACTGTCAAACCCAGTACATGGTTTGATGACCTCAGCAAAACAAAGCGCATTCCAGACAACTCGGTTGATATTCTGATGCTTCATTGGAGTTTCCTTGAAAAATGTCTTGAGGATCCAAACCTCGATCACGAAGGCATCCGAGCAATGCGAGACATCGCCAAACGAAAACTGGATTCGATTCATCAACTGAATCTCAGAGCCGTCAGTGACGCTCTGATTGAGGAGATGAGAAGTCGTTGGACTCAGCTCTATCTGCAAGCCGGCGTCGGACTCTCCACAGAGCGATACCTAGAACTAACCCAACCATCAGAAGCCATCGGCTTTGACGAGATGGACTTTGCGATGTTCCTTCAGCCGTAATGCTACAACCAAACAAGCCGCCATCTTTGACCGGCTCAACCTTTCGCACCGCCGCTTTTTGAGCCACTCGAGCTCCCGGCTGAGTTGAACTTTCGGGCGTTGTCCACTCAGGGCGATTGTCCTGAGTCTCACTGGGAGCCTGCTCTGCGCCTCGCTCGGGGATAGAAAATGCCAGCAATGACGGAGTCTCTTGAATATCAAAAGCCAAATTCATCCCCTTCACCTCAAGCTGATAGTTCCCGGGCTTATCGCGAAGGATCGTTGCAGACTTCTCGCGGGAAAACTCGGACCATTCTGACCACTTCCCGTCTGCTACGGATCGAACTCTCCAAGAAAAGAAAGGTGTGCCACGAGGTGAATCCCACTGAAGAGTCACAAAGCGATTCGTGAGCAAAACCGGGGATCGCTCGTGAACAACTGCCAGAGGAGCCCAATCTTCAGATTGTTTACGAGCTGAGCGATCGCGACTGAGGATCGAATCTAGATTTTCGAAAAAGCTCGGCAGCAAGCCGAGAGAAACCCCAAACTCTTTCTTGCTCAGCTTCAAATCAAGAACCATCCACTGACCTCGGCCCCACTCCTCCGCCAATCGGTTCATGCTCAACAAATCTTGCGGGAACACATCTCGAAGTAGATCCTTCACGAGCTGATTCTCTGAAGGACTCATCTTAAAGAACTCCAGCGACGACTCCTCACTCAATTGAAATCCTTGAAGCTGCTGATTCCATCGGATCTTTGGCTGAAACAAGACAGGAGTCGACTTAGACAAAACAAACTTCTCATTGAGACTTTGATAATCTCGAGAATAAAGATCCACAGCCCCAGGCAACTTCAGCTCAAGGGAATTCTCCCCGAGAGCAAAGCTTGAGGAAAAATCAGGTCGAAACTGAGCCTTTGGAACTGAACCATCTCGGCTGCTCCACTCCGACGTCTCAACGCAAGACCATCCACTCAAATGAAGAACCTGCTCGAGAACAAGACCAAAACCTCCACTAGCCCTCATATCGAGTGCCAATTGCTGACGATTACTTGCCGACCACTTGCCTCCCGTCTGGGCCGAACGCTCGAGCGTCCAAGGTTCGGCACGAAAGTTTGTCGCGGCCTCAAGCGGTTTTGCGTTGCTCGCCGGCAAACTGCGAGGAGGTGTACTGAGCAGACAGGGCGATGGGGTTTCACTCAAGGCTCTCGCATCCAGCACCACCTGGAGTCCGGATTTCGAAATGCGAAAATCCGATAGACGAGTTTGCAAGATCGCATGACCAGGCTTGGCATTTCCACCTTTAGCGGGGGAAGCCTTGCCGTCCATCTCCACTCCAAAAGCAATCTCATCCCCCAAAAATCCCGAAGAAAAAGCTCCTTCTAATGTTGAGGTCAAGGTGTCGGCGATGATGTCTTGTGCCCACTGAGTCAGACTCAGAGTCTGAGTCTTGGACAAACCATTTTCGGTAGGCACCTCATCCCGATAAGTCATGATGACCTTGGGAGAGTCTCCCTCAGCGACAAACTTCAATTTATCCGCCAGACCAATTCGCCAAAAGCCATCTCCATCTTGATAGAATCGAATATCAAGCTCCAAAGACAGCGGCCCCACATCTCCGCTCAGCAGCTCATTTTCTTTCTTCCAATAGGCTTCACGGTTTTCATCCAGCCATTCGCCCCAACCAAACGGCATCCAGTCCTTAAATGGGATGGGATACTTATAAAAATCGCCGAGCGTGATGCGCCCCACACTCAGGGTCGGCCCCTTAAGAACGGCCTGGGTGCACTCAAGCCGAATGCGAATGATGTTTTGAAGAGGATCAAATCGAATCAGTTTTTTTCGCAATTTAAAACTCAAGTGCTCAATCGCAATCTGAACAAACCACTCCGAAGTCAAATCAGCTAAGAGAGGGAGATCCTCCTCCACAGGGAACCGAATGACCACGGGATCGGGCTGGGGATCTTGAGCAGACGCACGAAGAGCCATGAGATCTTCCTTTGAAACCACCACTTCATCTCCGAAGAGCAAACTTCGAAAGAGAATGGATTTGGCATCACTCGTGCTACTGAGGAGCTGCCGAAAGGCTTCTGGTCGAGCCTCAAAGTAATTGAGAAAACTCTCCATGACGGACGAATTCATTTCGAAGGAGAGGCTTCGGTTTGCCCAAGAGCTTTTGTATCCGCCTTGTTCTATTTTTCGAATACGGGATCTCTCTGCAATAGCAGCAGCGGTCAGATTGACGGTCGAGCGCTTCGACCCCGTTCCAAAATTGGCCTGATACAAGGGCGATCCGTTGACCAGAAGCGGAGCGCCCTCCAAATCCGTCAAAAGGATGTAAACAATCCCCTGCTCATCCTCAAACGCCAGCGGCGGGGGTTCGGCAGGAGCCTGAGCGGCTGGGCCTTCAAACGCCTCTAGGCCTGAAAACAGGCCTATTCCGAGGGCAAACGCGCCCAGGACCATCCGTTGAGCGAAACTATGATATCCCTTGAAAATCATCGTTCTTCAGGGGGCCTTTTACTCTGGATAGCGATTCCTCAAAAGCCCTCATTTTTGCCTTTTCACAGGGCCCTAAAGCCCCGTAATCTCACAGCTATTATGGAATGGGCTCACGATGAGTTTTTTAAGATGGCTCAGCACCAATTCGATGAGGTCGCTGAATTCATTAACCTCGATAAAAACGTACGGATCCGTTTACGGGAACCTGATCGCGCAATTTTGATTTCGGTCCCCGTCCGGATGGAAGATGGACACGTTGAAGTCTTCGATGCGTACCGAGTTCAACACAATGACACTCGGGGACCGTACAAAGGTGGTATCCGATACGCTCCCGATGTGACTTTGGGCGAGGTTGCCGCACTCTCGATGTGGATGACATGGAAGTGCGCCTTGATGAATCTCCCTCTCGGAGGGGGCAAGGGTGGAATTCGAATCGATCCGACCAAGCGCACTCGACTTGAGTTGCAACGACTGACTCGACGATACACGGCCGAGCTCGTTGGATTTATCGGACCCCAACAAGACATCCCCGCTCCCGATATGGGAACCAATGCTCAAACCATGGCCTGGCTGATGGATACCTATTCACAGGCCAAGGGCTATGCGGTCCCAGGAGTTGTTACCGGAAAGCCGATTGAAATTGGTGGCTCGCTAGGTCGAGTGGAAGCAACGGGTCGCGGTGTGGCTTACACCATCATGGAAGCCGCTAAGCACCTGGACATCACCTTAGGAACGGATACCAAGGTAGCTGTTCAAGGCTTTGGGAATGTGGCCACTCATGCGGCCCTCAAACTTTCTAAGATTGGATGCAAAGTCACCCATGTGAGCGACGTCTCAGGTGGATACGTCAACACCAAGGGAATCAATATTGAAGAAGCCGTTGAGTATGCGACGAAGCACGGCAACCTCACTGGATTCAAAGGTGCGGACACTTGCACTCAGTACGACGTTTTGACGGCTCCTGCTGACATCGTCATTCCTGCTGCTACCGGTAGCCAGATTGACGAAAAGGTAGCCAAGAACATGAAGTGCCGAATCATTGCTGAAGGCGCAAACGGCCCCACCACGACCGAGGGTGATTTGGTTCTCAAAGAACGACAAAAAGAAATCTTCGTGCTTCCTGACGTACTCGCAAATGCAGGTGGTGTGACGGTCTCTTATTTTGAATGGGTTCAAGGACTTCAGAATTTCTTCTGGAGCTCAAAGGAGATCAATCGGGAACTCGCTCGCGTCATGACGAAAGCTTTTGAGGAAGTCATTTCTGTTCAGAAGAAGCATGGCTGCTATATGAGAACGGCTGCTCAAATCGTAGGAATTGAGCGCGTGTCTAAGGCGATGTTGGCTCGAGGGCTTTATCCTTAATGGGAAGTTCTTCTAGCCATTGAGATGATGGCTTAAGAGTCTGGCGAGATGGGTCACATCCTGAGCTTTGGTGATCCACTCGTCGCAGCCCTTTTCGTATCCGATGCGAACAGCTTCTTTGTCGGTCACCTCAGAAAGAATCATGACAAAAACATCTTCGAGCTTTGAGTTCTTTTTAATCTTTTCACAAAGAGTACTCGCTTCCTCTCGAAGCACTCGTTCATCCAAGACAACGCCGTCCCACTCACCGCCTTTGAGGGCCTGTTCCAGAGCAAATCGGCTGTCAAAGACCAAGACCTCGGCCTTTGATTTCAATTCTTCTGACAATCCCTCAGCAAGATCCTTTTTGTCAGTGACAACCGCCAAGCGGCGCGAGGAGCGACCATTTCGCATAGCTCGGTAGTCAGAGATCTTCACGACCTTCTCACCCACGAGAGACTTCAACGCTTTTCGTCGAGATTTCATATGCTTAGACTATTATAACTGAATCTAGAAACGAAACAAAAGTATCAGGCGATACGACGCTTCTTTTCAAAATGATCCAAGATATTAAGAGCTTCCCCGAAACGACGCATACGGTTACGGGACTCTGACGCACCGGGGATCAGAGAAAAGATGCGGTGCGAAACTTCTTGCGGAGCCCGCGCCGAACGAAACATCTGAGTAAACTGCGATCTAAACTTATCCCAACCCACTTTTTCTTTCGTGAATGGAATCAGTCGATCCACCTGACCTCGACGAACACACTCGCCTCGCATCTCGGTGAGATCAAACATGGATGGAATCGCTCGAAAACAAGACTCGGGAAGAAATGGCAGAATCTGCTTCAAAGACTCCCGGCCTCGTTCAATGGCCGCGGTCCAAGTTCGCGGCTCCTCAAAGGCAAGCCATGTGCCCAAACTCAAAACAGCTTCATCTCGAAGAACATCCTTTTTGGTATGGAGGAAGTGATGGGCTGGTGAACCTTCCGCTGCTCTACCCATATCGAACACGCAAAACTCCTGAAGAGGCTCTGGCAGCTGGCTGAGCGAACATTCGATACGATCCACAAACAGCCAGTATGAAAATCGATCCGCAATCGGATCTTCCATTGTCTTTGAGACCTGTCGAAGAGCGCCCAGTCCATTGGCAATGAGGTATCTGGCTTTTTGATCTTTACTCACCTGAAACGAAGACCAATGACCCTTAATATCAATCGAATTGGAAACAATCTGAACACCCCACTTGCGTGCATGATCTTGGAGAAACTGGTTGTAGGATGTTTTCAACCGAGGGTCGACGCGATACCACTTTCCACCCCACTGTAGCATGAATCGAAACCATTCCTCGATTAGAGCTTTCAAATCGGAATCACGAGCCACTCGCTCATCCGGATGAGGCTTTAAAAGAACATCGAGCTCTAGCTCAAACCATCGAGCAAACGAAGCATCCTTTTTCATTAGCGCCAAAACCTCAGTTGCTGCTCGCCGAACAGATGAATCTGATCGCTGGCTTTGCTTAAGTTCATTGATGATATTCTGAAAGGGCTCGTTGATGAGAGGAAACTCCCGTTTAACCTCGTGCATCCACTGATCGATACCACCCAGGGTGATGGTTCGATGTCGAGGCATCACCAACTGGTTCTGATAAAACGAAGAAACCAAACCCGAATCCTCTAAGCGGAAAAACCCTGCTCGAAACAAAAGATCATCCAAACGCCGTGTCCCCATCTGAACGGGAAACGTTAGCGGCATAAACTCATCGGGAGGCAGCTCACCAAAACTAGAGGACGGAACCAGCGCAACGGAATAACCTTTTCGCACCAATGCGGCTCCAACCCACAACCCCTCTGGCTGTTGATCTCCAAGAATCGCAAAATCAAAGGTTACTGCTGTCATTGACCCCTTAAGGCTAGTCGCAAACTCTCATCTCTATCAAGATCGAAGACGAATTGACGAACAAGTTCATGTTCCTGGCGGTGAAACTCCGCCTCGAGAGCCTCCAAACTGAGACTGAAATCTCGTTCAAAGAGCTTCTGTCTCAGGATCTCCCCTGAGTCCACCTGCTCCACCACTCGGTGCAAACTGACCCCCAAGGTCTTCACTCCCGCTTCGTGGGCTTGTCGAATGGCATCTTTACCCTTGAAATCGGGCAAGCGACTGGGATGGAGATTCACAATGGCTCCCTTCCATCGATTGAGGAAACCAGGCTTCAGGAGTCGCATGAAACCCAGCAAAAATATCGCATTCACATCATTCTCTCGAAGAAAGGCGAGCAGACGCTCTTCATAATCCGAGATTTTAGGAGATAAAACCAACACCGACTTTTGAGCCTCCTCCGCCAGCTGAACCGCGGGACAGGCTCGATCGGCGTGCAAGCAACCAATGGATTGATTCTGCAACGAAGACTCGAGACTTAGAAAATTCTTGAAGTTAGACCCACGACCTGAGGCAAAAACGGCCCATCTCAACCTCATACCAAGCGCACTGACTTCTGATTGGAGGCTGCAGGCTCCATTCGACCCAACTCAATCCAATTCCCCGTAGGAATCTTGGATCGATCGGATTCCGACACAACAATGCAAAAACCAATTCCCATATTCCAAGTGGAAAATGCTTCAACTTCAGAAAGCTCTGCTGCACCTACAAAATCCCTCATCAAGTCGGATGTTGGGATTTTAGATCTCTGAATCACTGCTGCCACCTTGGACTCATCAAAGCCTCGAGGAAGATTCTCAATCAGACCCCCTCCCGTAATATGCGAGGCAGCTTTCACAGGCACCGAACGAAAGACTTCGAGTGCCTGGCGGACATACAGCCTCGTGGGCTCAAGCAAGCCCTCCCCGAGTGGTCGACCCTGTCGAAGATCCGAAAGCTTCCAACTCTGACGCTCAAGCACGCGACGTACCAAAGAATAACCATTCGAATGGAAGCCCGAACTCGAAAGACCATAAATCACATCGCCCGCCACAACAGCCTCTCGCCTCATGCGATCCGACCGCTCCATCGCCCCAACAGAAAATCCTGCGAGGTCATAACGACCCGGCTTGTAAAATCCAGGCATCTCCGCAGTTTCGCCGCCGATCAAACTGCAATTCGATTCGCGACAAGCCTCAATAATGCCGAGCAGAACTTCGTTGAGCTGTTGGCGATCGATTTTTCCTGTGGCCAGGTAATCAAGAAAAATGAGGGGCTCCGCTTTGCAAGCCACCAAATCATTCACACACATTGCGACAAGATCTTGTCCGATCTTTCGATGAGCTTGAGCCTCTTCAGCCAAAAGAAGTTTTGTGCCGACGCCATCGGTCGTGGCCACAAAGACAGGGTCTTTCAGATGCTTGGGCGCACGAAAAAATCCTCCAAAGTCTCCGACTTCACTTTCGACTTCGGGTCGATTCGTACTCGAAATTTTGGTTTTAAGATCCTCGATGAGATGATCTGCGAGATCTCGATCGACTCCGGCGTCCTTATATTCCATTGATCCCGTGCCCAGACCTCTCTGATGATCACAATGGCGACAAAATGCTCACCATTGAATCCCCATAACGGCGCTCTGTTTCGAGCTTCCAATTGGAGACCACTGATGTGATGAGCTCTCTCTTGTCACGCTCTACAATAATTTTGCTTCGCTTCGAAAGCAGACCCGTCCCCATTAATGCATTCAATGTTCCAACAATCCAATCCTCTCGATAAGGAGGATCCATAAAAATCAAATCAAAAACATCGCCACGCTTTTCCAGCCAGCGGATGCCATCTAAGGCACCTTTGCAAATAACCTCACTGCGATCCTTGAGACCCAAATGTTCTGCCGACTTTTGAATGGCCTTTACGGTTTGAAGATGGTGGTCCACAAAGACAGCGTGACTGGCGCCACGTGAGAGAGCTTCAAAACCCAAGCTCCCTGTTCCTGCAAACAAATCAAGGACTCGAAGCCCTTCCCACGAATCCACGAAACGCGCCTGAACCTGGTCAAAGATCGCCTCTTTGACTTTATCCGAGGTGGGTCGAAGGTGTGGATTAGGTCGGCCTGGAATCGATTGTCCGCCCAAAGCTCCCGCAATGATCTTCATAACGACGACGACCTTACCGAATCATCCCTGGGGACTCAAGTCCTCAGACCAATTCAGAATTTTGCGTTTAAACCACAATATACGGCATTTCGAGGTGGCATGGCGCTTGCTTTATTCACCTTTTGGGAGAACTCCATTATGCCAGTACGTTCAATTTTGACCATTCTTTGTGCACTTGCCTTTGGATTGCCAATGGCGAAACCACTCTCAGCTCAAGTCTACGGACCGAAGTTTGGCAGCAAAGCTGCTCAGGACTTTTTCTTCTACATCAAAAAAGCTCAAGAAGGACATGACATCAAAGCCACTCCCGCTGGCCAGTTTTTTGAGTCGGCTCGCAACAGTAATGATTTGAAAGAGAGCCTCGACGCGTACTTCAAAGACTACAATGAAAAGGCTCTTTCCTGGCTCAAAGACAATAAGGTCCAAGTGAGCCTGGCTGATTCCATGGACAGCTTCAGCAAAGCCATAGCCCTCAACCGCCTTCATGAAAATTTTAGACAAAGAAACTCCGTCAAATACGACGGCGCCATTCAGATTTCTCTCTATGGCGGCGAATCTGCTCAAGGCCATCTCAAGCTGATCTCACCCGATGCAGCCGAGCGCTTGGGCTACACCGCTGCTCGGAAGATTGGAGAATCCAATGTGATGATCAAAGCTCCCGAGGGCTGGACAAACTACTCCGCTGAATTCTCTTCAGACACACAAAATTCTGAAGATGAATACATTTTTAAGATGCCCGATGGCACTGAACAAGTGATCAAGATCCCCTCGATGAAGAGCGTAGCAAAAGTTTATACGCGAAAAATCACCTCGAAGTCCTCAGAGGAACAAAACTCTGATGGCTCACGAAGTATCCGGCAAAGTACGGAAGTTTCAGGACAGCAGTTGGTTGGATTCCTCGTTCAAAATGCCGATATCAAGAGCGCTCCTGGTAAAAAGTTCGTGATCGTGACCAAGGACAATGAGTTGATCTACCGAAATGATTTTGGAGATCTTTCGAATGCTAGACAAGTGCATGTAAACTCAGCTGATGAAGCGATTGAACTGATGAAAAAGCTTAACGACGCCAAGAAAATCAGCGCCAATACATCCACGGTTCAGGATCTCTTTCAGCTTCAACTTCCCGGAGCCATTCAGGGCTGCATCATCTGATGATGAGGACCATTTGATTATCGAAGAGCAGCCTCAATGAGTCCCTTAAACAAGGGATGAGGGGCTGAAGGCTTCGACAAAAACTCAGGGTGGTACTGAACGCCGACAAAGAAGGGATGTCCCTTCAACTCCACCACTTCCACGAGTTTTCCGTCCGGCGAAGTCCCCGCGATCAAGAGCCCCTTGGACTCCAGATCGTCTCGAAACTGATTGTTGAATTCTAATCGATGACGATGACGTTCTTTAATCTCACGAACGCCATAGAGCTTCTCCACCAATGATCCCGCTCGAAGCAAGCACGGATAAGCTCCAAGCCTCATGGTTCCGCCCTTTTGCACCTCGACACCTTGCCCTTGCATGTAATGAATGATGGCCTGATCGTCGCTTGTATCAAACTCCTGCGAATGGGCTTTTGAAATTCGACAAACATTGCGAGCAAACTCAATGCATGAAAGCTGCATCCCTAAACAAATGCCGAGAAATGGCAATCGATGCTCTCGCGCATAAGCAATCGCTAAAATCTTTCCTTCGGTGCCGCGCTCTCCAAAGCCGCCCGGCACGATCAAAGCCTGAACACCCTTAAAAAGTTCACTGATGGCCTGAGGACTTTTGGTCAAATCCTCCGGATCGATATATCGAATCTCAACTTTCACTCGATTGGCCAGCCCTGCATGACTAATCGCTTCGTTTAAACTCTTGTAGCTTTCTTTGAGCGCAAGATACTTTCCCACCATCCCCAAAACCACGGTCTTACTTGAGGAGCGAGCGACTTCAGCAATCTTTTGCCACACACTTAAATCAGGTTGACGAGTCCAAATATTTAAGCGCTCAACAATTCGATCATCCAATCCTTCCGCATGAAAATTCAGAGGCACTTCATAAATATTGCCGACATCGATGGCAGAGATCACTCGATCCGGGCTCACATTACAAAACAGAGCGATCTTTCGTTTGAGGTCCATCGATAGATCCTTTTCAGCACGACACAACAAAATGTCAGGCTGGATCCCGATGCTCAGCAACTCTTTCACCGAATGCTGAGTCGGCTTGGTCTTCATTTCACCAGCAGCCTTGATGTAAGGAACCAACGTCAGATGAATATACAACGTGTTCTCAGAACCAAGATCATACTTGAGTTGCCGAATGGCTTCTAAAAAAGGAAGGCCCTCGATATCCCCCGTCGTTCCACCGACTTCCACAATGACCACATCAGAATCGCGCGCATTTCTGAGAATACGTTCTTTAATCTCATTGGTGATATGAGGAATCACCTGAACGGTTTTTCCAAGATAGTCTCCGCGTCTCTCTTTTTGGATCACGGAGTGGTAGACCTTGCCTGTCGTAAAATTATTCTCCTGAGTCAGAACAGCACTGGTAAATCGCTCATAATGACCCAGATCGAGATCAGCCTCTGAGCCATCTTCCGTCACAAAAACTTCGCCATGCTCAATCGGATTCATGGTTCCCGGATCCACATTGATATAGGGATCCATCTTCACCATATTCACCTTAAGACCTCGCGCCTCAAGAATGGCTCCGATCGAACTCGCCGCCAGCCCCTTACCGAGGCTCGACGTCACGCCCCCGGTTATAAAAATGAACTTTGATTTCATCCCAACCCCCTAGATCGAAAGAACGTTAATCAATCGATAGTCATCAGATTTCGAGACCTGACGTCCTGATAAAGCTTTTGCAAACGGCTGCGGCTTTAGAATCCCCTTTTCAAGACCCACCATCACTCGATTCTTTTGGGCGCAAAACAAATCCACAGCAAAAGCACCCATCCGGCTTCCAAGATTACGATCCAATCGCGTGGGCGCTCCACCTCTTTGCAAATGTCCCAGGATTACACTTCGAACATCGCGCTTCACGTGTTTTTGGAGCATCGTGCCCATCGGTAGAAC
>JBEIHI010000024.1:0-17429 GCA_040381435.1 Bacteriovoracaceae bacterium
AGATCAAGAAGCCCGTTGTTTTCTTTTTCGATGTGCCGAGATTATTGTTGGTCTCTAGGTTGACGGGGCGGCTTTCATGCTCGAAGTGTGGGAGCGTCTTTCATTCTGAGTTTAATAAACCTCGTGTGGATAATGTTTGTGATAACTGTGCTAGCTCACCTTTGGTTCAAAGAGCTGACGATACCGAAGAGACTGCTGTGAAGCGGTTAGATGTGTTTGAGAATCAAACTCGGCCAATGCTCGATTTTTACCGGTCATCGCAGCAGCTTGAGCAATTGGATGCGGGAGCGTCTTTGGAAGCGGTGACCGAAAAAATTTTGAAGGTCCTGAAGTAGTTTTATGATTGTCATTCGTAATCCAGATGAAATCGAGAAGATCAGGCGCGCGGCTCAGATTGTTAAGGCCAGTCTTGATGAGGTGGAGGCGGCGATTCGCCCAGGTTTGTCGACTTGGCAATTGAATGAGATTGCTGAGCAGGCGACGTTGAAGTTGGGCGCTAAGCCAGCTTTCAAGGGTTATCGAGGCTTCCCAGCCTGTCTTTGTGTTTCGGTAAACGATGAAGTTGTGCATGGAATACCTCGCAAAGATCGAATCATTAAGGAAGGCGACATTGTTGGTATTGACTATGGAGCCTGCTTCGAGGGTTATTATGGCGATAGCGCTCGCACGATCCCTGTAGGGTTTAAACCGTCTGGAAAGATTCAGGATTTGTTGGAATCAACGAAGCTTTCGCTGCAAAAGGGCATTGAGGCAATTAAACCCGGAAAGCATGTTCAGGATATATCCAGGGCCATTGAAGCTATCATCGCACCCAAGGGCTTTGGAATCGTTAGGGATTATGTTGGGCACGGCATAGGAACCAAGCCGCACGAAGACCCCCCCATTCCTCATTATGATACGGGCGAAAAGGGCCCAAGGCTTCGGGAAGGAATGGTGATCTGTATTGAGCCCATGATCAATATTGGTTCCCATGACGTTAAGGTTTTAAAGGATGGATGGACTGTAGTAACGACGGATGGTTCTTGGTCGGCCCATTTTGAGCATACAGTGGCTATTAGTAGCTCTGGGGCTGAGGTTCTGTCGGCCTAGGCGGGTTCGATAAATCGAGTATTTCCTTGTTTGACAAGGAGGGGTGGAAACTCCTAATTCTTGTCAAGCTAAGATTAAATCTCATAATGAGACCTCTGCCCCTTTTGGGCAGTTAGGGTTGTTTGGAGTTTTGTATGAAAGTGAGATGTTCAGTTAAACCTCGTTGCGAAAAATGCAAAGTCGTTCGTCGTCAGCGAGTGCTTCGAGTCATTTGTGTAAATGCTCGTCATAAACAACGCCAAAAATAAAGAAGGATATTTTTAGATGGCTCGTATTTCAGGTATTGATCTTCCGGGTAACAAGCACATTCGCATTGCTTTAACTTACTTGTATGGCATCGGACAAAAGACCGCCGACAAGATTTGTGAAGAACTAAAAATTGAGAAAACGATTAAGGCGAAAGATCTTCCTGATGGCGATGTTAATCGTATCAGAGAATACATCGAAAAAGATTTGCGAGTTGAAGGGGATCTCAAACGTCAGGTTAGTTTGAATATCAAGCGACTGATGGATCTTGGTACCTACAGAGGCTTGCGACATCGAAAGGGACTCCCTGTTCGTGGGCAACGCACTCATACGAATGCTCGAACACGAAAAGGTCCTCGACGTAACGCGGTCGCTCTTGTGAAGAAGGCTGTCTAATACAGCTCTGAAAATCTGAAGGAGATTTTATGACAGAAAAAACTGCAGCATCCACCGAAACGGAAACAAAGGTAGTTAAAAAGAAGAAAGATCGGCGTTCTGTCCCAACAGGCGTGGCGCATATTGATGCCTCGTTTAACAATACAATCATTACTTTTACGGATACCGCTGGAAATGCAGTTGCTTGGGGCTCATGTGGAGCTGCGGGCTTCAAAGGTTCTAGAAAGAGCACTCCATTTGCTGCTCAAGTTGCTGCTGAAGCCGCATCCAAGAAGGCAGTTGAAAATGGCATGCGCTCTGTGAGTATTTTGGTTTCTGGTCCTGGAGCTGGACGAGAGTCTGCTATCAGAGCGATTGCTCAGGCTGGAATTCGAGTGACAGGCATTAAGGATATTACCCCGATTCCGCACAATGGATGCCGACCGCGCAAAAAGCGAAGAGTTTAATTTTTGATTAAGTAAGAAAATACACGAGGAGATTCCCCTTTATGGCAATGAGCGAAGTTGTTTATCGAAACTGGCGAGATCTAATTAAACCTAAGCGAGTGGACGTGGATCCCACGACACTTGGAGATACTTATGGAAAGTTTGTAGCCAAGCCGCTTGAAAGAGGGTTCGGAATCACCCTTGGAAACGCTCTTCGACGAATCTTACTGTCCTCAATTCAGGGAACAGCGGTAACGGGAATCAAGATCGAAGGTATTCTTCATGAGTTCTCCGCTGTCCGTGGATGCATGGAAGATGTTGGAGACATCATTTTGAATTTGAAGGGTCTCTGCCTGCGCATGAACACTGCGGAAACCAAAGTGATTCGTCTAAAGGCTAAGGGTTCTGGTGATGTTTTGGCATCTCAGATTGAGACAGGCGGTGTCGTCGAGATTCTTAACCCTGATCATAAAATCTGCACTTTAGGTGATGGCGCTGAAATCAATATGGAGATTCACGTCAAAATGGGACGTGGATACGTTTCAGCGGAAAGCTACGAGAAAGAAGCCAAGGAAGTGGGCTTCATTCCTGTGGATTCGTTCTTCTCTCCTGTTAAGCGAGTTACTTATTTCGTGACCAACGCTCGGGTCGGTCAGCGCACGGACTACGATCGATTGACAATGGAAGTCACCACTGATGGTACGGTGAAGCCTCAAGATGCATTGGCTTACGCCGCTAAAATTTTGAAGGACCAGATTTCAATTTTCATCAACTTCAATGAAGCTGATGAACCTGAAGTTCGACCTGAGTCCTTGGAGGCAACTCCTCGATTTAACGAAAATCTGAACCGAAGGGTGGATGAGCTTGAGTTGAGCGTCCGAAGTGCCAACTGCTTGGCCAACGCCAACATTCGTTACATCGGTGAACTGGTCCAAAAGACCGAAGCCGAAATTCTCAAAACTAAGAATTTTGGACGTAAGTCTTTGAATGAGATTAAAGAGATTCTGGCCGAGATGGGTCTATCTTTAGGTATGAAGCTTGAAGGATGGGTCCACCCGGATCAAATCGCAGCGTTGGCTCAACCCGAAGAGGAAGCTGAAGAGCCTGAGTTCGGGGCTTCAGCCAGTGATTTTGACACTGGAGATGAGTCAGGAGATGAAGGAGTCTAATTATGAGGCATGCTAAGCCATATCGAAAACTCAGCCGTCAAAGAAGCCATTATACGGCTTTGATGCGAAACTTGGCTCTTTCCCTTTTTGAAAAGGAAAGAATCCGAACGACTTTGACCAAGGCCAAAGAAATGCGTGGTTTTGTTGAGGGCATCATCGAGCTTGGAAAAACCGGGGGCCTGCATAACCGTCGGCGAGCTTTCGCTTTGATGGGCAACAAGACGATTTCAACGAGTGAAGGGGATCGACGTGATCCTTTGGTAAAAGTTTTTGGAGAATTGGCTACGCGATATGCTTCTCGTAAGGGTGGTTATACGCGAATCTACAAGCTGGGGAATCGCCCTGGCGATGCTGCTCCAATGGCATTGATTGAGTTGGTCGATGCGAAGCTTGAGGTTGTTTCGGGAAAGCCTGAAGCGACTCAGACTGAAGCAAAGCCCAAGAAAGAATCTAAGGCTAAGGCTAAAAAGGCTTCAGCTAAAGACGCTGCTTGAGTTAGCTTTGGCTCATGATGAGCCGTAAAGTCTTTTTAAAGAGGCCCCTAGTGTTACTAGTGGGCCTTTTTTATTGGGTTGGCCCTGTAGCGGCCAAAGAGCCCTCAAAGTCAGCTGCAGTGGGGGCCCTGCAGGTGGGGCAGAAAGCTCCAAATTTTTCTCTCAAGGATCGATCCGGTAGGGCGTTTTCTCTGGAACAGTTTCGGGGGAATCTTGTTTTTATCAATTTTTGGGCGACATGGTGTCCTCCTTGTGTGAAGGAGCTGCCCTCCATGGAGATTCTCAACCAGCACTTGAAGGCAAAGAATTTTGTGATGATGGCCATTTCTGTTGATGATTCCTGGCCTCTCATTAATCAGTTTTTTTCGCAGGATCCCTTTTTCTCGAAGCAAGGGAAGTGGCCCAGCTTTCTGGTTTTGCACGATCCCGACAAAGCTGTCGCGGAGAGGCTCTACGGCTGCACAGGCTGGCCTGAAACATATATCGTATCCGCTAAGGGGGATCTGATTCAGAAGTTTGAGGGAGACGTGAATTGGGCTGATCCAAAGATGATTCAGCAAATGGAGAACTGGCTGAAAATCAAGTGATATCAATAATTTCTCTCGTCAACGTTCGTTCCGTTGTGTTAATTCAGGATGGTTGTGTTTGAATGACAAAGGCCAAGGGGAAGAAATCAGGGAAGAAAATCAACCCACAAGGGGGGGATGCATTGAAAGCGGAAAATGCCGTAACGGCCGAATCGGTGGCATTGCAGTCCAATAAAATTGTGATCTGCAAGGCTCAGGGGTGCCATGACATTGCAACTACGCAGAGTCATTGCCGATTTCACTATCTTGCTAGCTGGCGTAAATCGAAGACAAAAGAGGCAAAGAAAAAGGGCAAGGAGCTCGAGGCCTACTTATCGGATCTCAGCAGAAAGTTTCCCGAGGAGTTCTTAGAGAAGATTCGTGCAGAGGTGGATGAGCTCATTGACCGTGAAAGTCGGTCTGAAGAGGCCTCAGAGGACACCTCAGAGCGATCTGGGGGCTTTTTCGATGGTATTGAGGGTGGAGATGACGATATGGATACCATCATCAAGGGCCTAAAAGTCGAAGATTATTAGAGAAACCTACCTTCCCGGAAGCCCGAAACTCTGGTACGACACCCGTCCATGGAAACCCAGGGTCTACGAATTCATGCTTATCTAGCGCAGATGGGGCTAGCTTCTCGCCGAAAGGTCGAGGACTACATTCAGAAGGGCTATATTCAGGTTAACGGAAAGCCAGCTCGACTGGGTCAGATTGTTCATCCAGGTAAGGACGCCCTTACCTTTAAGGGCAAACAGCTGAACTTCCCCAAAATGAAAAAGATTGTCGTTGTTGCGGTCAATAAGCCCCGTGGCGTTGTCAGCACTGCTGATGATCCTGAGCGACGAGCCAAGGTTGTGGATATGGTTCCAAAGAACTTGGGCCGTCTCTATCCTGTGGGCCGACTTGATTTGATGTCCGAGGGGCTCATTTTGCTTACAAATGACGGGGATCTGTCTTATCGACTCACGCATCCGAAGTTTGAAATCCCCAAGACCTACGAGGTGAAAATTCGTGGTCGTTGGGACGCGAGCAAGCATGAGTACCTCGAAAAAGGTATTCGAATTGGCAAAGAGAAGTTTGAGCCGGCGAAGATTCTTTCTGTGAGAGAGGCGGCTCGCCGTGAGGGCGTCGAGAAAACAATCATCACCATTCAGATTCACGAGGGAAAGTATCATCACATTCGGCGACTTTTTGAGGCGCTCAAATGCCACGTCATTCGGCTGAAGCGCGTTTCGATGGGCCCGGTGACAATCAAGGGAATTCCGCTCGGCGGTTATCGTGTGCTTTCTAAAGCTCGGGTCGAGGAGCTCCACCAGTTTGTGGGTAATGAAGCATGAGATTTCCCTGGCAGGCTCTCAATGTGGTGTGCAATGGGGTTTCACCTCTCGATATCGATCATTTGGAGTTGAAATCCGAGGGCGAAGCGCACCAGTTTATTTTGAGCTATGGATTTGATCTTTTTGAATCAAGTCATGTCAGCTATCTCGAAAAAGTTTACTCCGAATCAATCGAGTTTATAGAAACCTATTTGTGTTTCGATGAGCTGAAGATTCCTGCGCCTTTGCGCCAGCTCAATGTGGCTCATGAGCTTAAGTCGCTCCTGCTGTTGTGTTCAAGTTTCGATCAGCTGCCCGCTGGATGGAATCCTCAGTGGAGGGCTTGGGCCTGCGCTATCTTGCGAGTGATGCATGTTTCGCTGCACTTAAAGAGCGATCTTCGACTCAAGTATCTTCCAAAAATCAAAAGGCAAACCGTCGATCGATTTTCGGCCCATATTCAGGATGGTTCAGAAGGTCTCTTTCTTGGTTTTGAGTCGGACAAGGTTAAGTTGGTTCGTTTTGAAAAGAAACAGGCTAAGGTGAGAGACTCCGTTTTGCTCAAGCTTCTGCATAAGCCCTCAGCAATCGCTCAGGAGATTCATGACCATATTGGCGTGCGCTTTGTAACTGAGAATCGTGTTGATGCTGTGCGAGTGGTCCAGTACTTGATCGCTCATCATCTACTCTCATTCCCCAACGTGATGGCCGCTCGATGTCGTAATTCGTTGATTGATTTAAGCGAGTTTAAGAAGATTTTTGAGTCGATGCCCGCTGGGGACCTTAACGAGAAGACAATCGATTCGATTCTGTCTTATCCAAAGATTCAGGATCGAGAGAACCAGTTCTCTTCAGAGCGCTATCGTTCATTACAGTTTACGACTCGTCAATTGATCAGAATTCCTGTGGTGCGAAAGGGCGTAAAGTCGGAGATGACCTTTTTCTTTCCATTGGAGATTCAAATTATGGATTGGGCTTCGTATCAGGAGTCTCAATCGGGTGAATCCGGTCACGCCGAGTACAAGCAGAAGCAGTTGGAGGCGGTTCGGCAGCGAGTCTTGAAAGGATTGAAATCGGTATGAGATGTCGTGTTGGTTTTGTCAGTTTGGGCTGTCCCAAAAATTTGGTTGATACTGAAAACATGATGCATTTGTTGGGTCAAAATGGGGCCTTGCTAACGGGAGATCAGAGCCAGGCGGACATCGTGGTGATCAACACCTGTGGTTTTCTTGAGGCGGCTAAGAATGAATCGATGTCTACAATTGGGGAGTTCATTGCGCTTAAGAAGAAGAAAAGAATTAAAGGCGTCGTGGTCGCTGGCTGTATGACTGAAAGATACCTCGGTATGATGAATGAAAAGTATCCAGAGGTCGATGCCTTCATTCAGACGCGCGAATTCTCTAAAATTGTGGATGTAGTCACTGCTATTGAAAACGGTGACTCTGAAATCCTTCGGCGTCGAAGAGATTTGATCGGTGAAGTTGAAAGTTTGAAGGGACATAGTGAGTTAACGGATTTCGTGGATCGAATCCCTGGTCCTAGATCCTACGCCTATGTAAAAATTGCCGAAGGCTGTAATCGAACATGCAGCTTCTGCATCATTCCAAAGTTACGAGGTAAGCTGCATAGTCGTTCTGTAGAGGGTATTGTTGATGAGGTTCAGAAGCTTGTTCAACAAGGAGTGAAAGAAGTTATTCTGATCGCTCAGGATCTTACCTCCTATGGTCGGGATCGATCTGATGGCGCGAATCTTCTTGGTCTGATGCGTGAATTGGAGAAGATCGAAGGCCTGACCTGGGTCAGGCTGCACTACAATTATCCACGGTTCTTTACTGACGAGCTCGTTGAGTTTTTATCCTCATCTCGAGTTTTTTCCGGTTACTTGGATATTCCCTTTCAGCATATTTCAGATCGTATTCTGAAGCAGATGCGAAGGCCGGAGTCTTCGGCTGAAATCAAGTCGCTTGTCGAAAAACTTAAGTTAAAAATTCCGAATCTATCGTTGCGCTCAACGTTTATGGTTGGTTTTCCGGGTGAGACGGATCAGGATTTCGAAGAGTTGATGGATTTCGTGAAGTGGGCACAATTAGATCATCTCGGAACATTCAAGTATTGTCCCGAGGAAGGGACTCCTTCCGCTCAGTTTGAAAATCAGATTCCTGAATCCGTGAAAGAGGCTCGATTTCACAATCTGATGATGCTTCAAAAGAGTATTCAAAAGAGGAAGCTCAAAGAAAAATTGGAAACGCATCGAACTGTTGTTGTCGACGCATTTTCTGAAAAGACCAAGCAGGGGCTTGTCTATGTGGGAAGGCATTCCGGGCAATCTCCAGAGATCGATGGGGTGACCTACGTCCTTTCTGATTCTGAGCTTAAAACAGGCCAGTTTGTGGATGTGCAGATGGTCAAGATAATGGGCGATTATGATCTTTTTGGAATGCCCAAAGTCGAGTTTGACTCTTTGGCCCAACCTCGGCGAAATCAGAGATAGTCTTCTGTGCTGAAGTAGCTCAGCTGGTAGAGCAACGCATTCGTAATGCGTAGGTCGCGGGTTCAAATCCCGCCTTCAGCTTGTTCCTCTCTTCTTCCAAAGCCTCGATCGTCGGAATATCTTTATTTTATTAGCGTTTTGGGCAAGATTTTTGCTGTGTTAGCGAAGTTACGATCTACTTTTGTCATTGGCATTTTTGCATCGGCCCCGCTGGCGATCACGGGGTACGTATTCTTCATTTTGTTCTCGTGGTTCGATGGTTTTTTTCAGCCTTTGGTGATTAGGCTTCTCGACACTCTTGGATTTTATGACAAGCCAGTTCCGGGTTTAGGAATATTGCTTGGAATTATCTTTGTATTTGTCATTGGCCTTTTGGCTCCTAGCCTGATCGGAAAGCAGCTTTTGGTCATTATGGAGCGCATCGTTGAGCGACTGCCTTTGGTAAAGCTGATTTATTCTGGGACGCGGCAAATCTTCGAGTCTTTTTCCGGAGCGCAGTTGTCAAAATTTAATCGAGTTGTTGCCGTGCCATTTCCGAGTGAAAACTCACTTACCATAGGATTGGTGACGTCTGAAGTTAAAGGCGGACTGGTTGCTGAGAAAGCAAATCACAAGGTGGCGGTTTTTGTTCCGACAACTCCGAACCCCACCAGTGGCTATTTAATTTATGTGGAGCCTCAAAAGGCGATTTCTATCAACATGAGTGTCGAGGATGCTCTGAAGTTGGTCATTTCTGGGGGCTTGGTTCAGCCAAAAATTGTCGATCGACCTGATGCCAAATAAAAAATTGAGGAATTCCAGGCGCCTGCTTCTTTTAACGGCTGCGCGTTATACTACTTTGGAGCAGGGAGTCATTGGAGATGGTTCGAAGCGCTATAAGCTATAACCCAGCAACTTTGCTTCGTGCAAAGCGGGAGAAGGCTCGAGAGGAGGCCGCTAAGGCGGCTCCAAAAGCGCTTGAGAACTCACCGTCTGAGGATGGAGAACCAAGCACCGACCCTGAATCCCCAATGAAAGTTTTTGATATGGCGGATCAGTTTGTGGCTGTCATGAAGCCGAAAATGACCCAAATGATTGGAATCATTGTGGAAATGAAAAAGCTCGCTGAGGCGGCGACTAACTCGGTGCTTTCTGATGATGATCGTCGGAAGCTCAATGTTGGCTTTGTTGAGAAGCGAAACATGATCGAACGGATGGCGAGTGACAGCGATTTTCATGGAAGAAAGATTTTCAGTGGGGAGCTTATGCGAACTGCCCTAAAGATTCCCGTTGGAAACGGGCCATTGGATGTGGTGGAGGTGCGGTTCGAGTCACTCAAAAATGATGCTACGGGGCTTGAGGGTCACAAGGTTGACTCTATGGTAAACGCTCGAAATGCCCTGAAGGACATGGACAATGTTTTGGCTCGATTTCAGCTCGCAGGCATGATGTTCAAATCAAAGGAAGACTCAATCCATCTCAAAAGAAGGCAGTTTATCGAGGAAAATCAAATTTCTGAGGAAGTGGTAAGCGCTCGCCAAACGAAGGTTGTTGAAGAGGATGCTAATAAGCGGTGGGAAATTCAGCGCATGACCTTGCATCTTGATTTGAAAGAGGAGCAGGAGCGCATTGCTGATTTTGAAGGAAGAGAAACGGCCCTATTGATCAACCGCAAAATCTGATCACTGACTCATCGATATCTCGGCGGCCGTGTGCTTTCTTAGACTCCTTAGGGGCGTTACGAAAGTCTCCATGACATTTGGAGGCAAATCAAAAACGTGGAGCAAGACCTCATCCAGATCCACCACGGGATGAAAGTTGAAATTCTTCAAAATTGAAGGATCGATTTCGGAGAGCTCTCTGAGGTTGTCTACAGGATAGACGATTGTTTCAACTCCAGCTCTTTTGGCTCCGAGCAGTTTCTCCTTGAGTCCCCCGATTGGCAAAACTCTGCCTCGTAAGCTCACTTCACCCGTCAAGCCTACCTTGCGATTAACTTTCCAGCCCTTGATTGCCGAAAGAATGGCGACCGTCAAAGCGGTTCCCGCAGAGGGACCATCTTTAGGTGTAGCGCCCTCAGGGACATGAATGTGAAGATCATGTTTGGAAAAAAAGTCTGATTCAATCTCGAAGAGGGCTGCCTTTGATCTAATGTAGCTAATCGCTGCCTTCGCAGATTCCTGCATCACCGAACCAAGCTGGCCAGTGATTTGAACATCACCCTTGCCGGGAAGTGATACAGCTTCGATTCGAAGGACTTCGCCGCCAACAGGAGTCCAGGCGAGGCCCGTTGAGACTCCGATATCATCGATCGGCCCCAATTCACTTCGTTTGAAGCGAGGTGCTCCCAGATACTTCTCGATAAGATCCTCTGACCAAACTCGAGGGCTAAGACTCGCTAGGCCCGAACTCTCTTCACGAACAATCTTTCGACATATCTTAGAAATCTGTTTTTCAAGATCTCGAACACCGGCTTCCCGAGTAAAGCGTCTCACAATGAAGGCGACTTCCTTGTCTGCTAGAGCAAGTTCGGTGTGTAGGAGCCCGTGATTATTGAGCACCTTTGGAATGATGTAGCTCTTTGCGATCTGAATCTTCTCATCTTCTGAGTATCCGCTCAGCTGAATGATCTCCATTCGATCTTTGAGAGGCTGAGATATCGAGTCGGTGAAATTGGCTGTGCAAACAAACAGGACCTTAGAGAGGTCATACTCAAGCTCAAGATAATGATCTGAAAAATGTTTGTTCTGTTCAGGATCAAGAATTTCAAGCAACGCGGATGCCGGATCTCCTCTAAAATCAGAGCCCATTTTATCAATTTCATCGAGCAAGATAACGGGATTGCTGACCTCGGCCTTACGAAGGGCGGAGATTATTCGGCCCGGGAGAGCACCGATATACGTTCTCCTGTGGCCTCGAAGCTCGGCTTCGTCTCGAACCCCGCCCAGGGAAAGCTTTTCAAACTTCCTGTTTAGTGCTCGTGCAACAGAACGCGCCAACGAAGTCTTTCCAACACCGGGAGGTCCCATGAGACATAGAATGGGGGATTTGTGCTGAGCCACTCGCGCTCGGACAGAAAGAAACTCCAGGATCCGATCCTTTGCATCTTGGATGCCATAGTGGTCCTCATTGAGAACTCGTTCAGCTTGAAGGAGGTCCTTTGAATCCTCTGAAACTTCATCCCAGGGCAAATCAAGCAGGAGATCGACATATGCTCTGACCATTTGAGCTTCGGCAGCATGTCCGCCAGCCTTCAAGCGCTTAATTTCCTTCGCAGCCTTCTCTCGCGCCTGAGTTGGCATTTTTTTGGACTCTAACTTCTTTTCCAATTCAATGGCCTCAGAGCGAGGATCTAGATTCTCTTGTCCCAACTCCTTTTGAATCGCAGCCATTTGCTCATGGAGGTAGTAGTCGCGATGTGATTTCTCAATTTGTTCCTTCACTTTTCCGCGGATTTTTCGATCGAGCTTGAGGATTTCGATTTCCGCTAACAGCAGTAAGCTGAGTGCTTCCAAGCGTTCAGGAGCAGCGACCGACTCAAGAATGTTTTGCTTGTCTCGCAACTTTACAGAAATTTGAGAAGCGATGACATTGCAAAGTCGATGGGGAGATTCAATGCTGTCCAGGCTTCGAAAAAGCTCATCCAATGGGCGGCCGCTATTTTTGAGATACGATTCGTAATGAGATAAAAGAGTTCTCATTAAAACACGTTCGGCACTCGTTGCCATGTGATCGTCGTCGAGAAGGCGCTCCACAGCCGCGGATAGATATCCGTTGGTGTCTCGAAGAGTGGTAATTTTGGCGCGGAACAGACCCTCAACAACCACTTTGAGATTGCCCTCGGGCATCTTGGTCAAATGCTTGATTCGCGCAATAGTTCCAATTGCATGAAGATGTTGAATCTCGGGATCCTGAACCTGAGGCTCGCTCTGCGTGACGAGGAAAACAATTCTGTCATTGCCGTCAGCAACGTCGATAGCTCTCAGCGATCGAGTGCGACCCACATAAAGAGATACGCTGGTGTTTGGAAACACAACAACATCTCGCAAAGGAAGAACCGGTAGAGCGCTTAGATTCATACTTTCATGAACATAAGCACATCTTAAGCGATGTCGAGGGCTTTAAGTCTTAGGCCGTCTCAGCGGTCTGTTTTTCCATCAAAAGAATGGGCTTCTCTTTTTTGATGATGACGTCTTCATTGATGATAACCTCTTTCACGTCAGTTCGAGAGGGGATTTCATACATGATGTCGACCATTGCATCTTCGAGAATGGCCCTTAGTCCTCGGGCTCCTGACTTCCGTTCAAGGGCCATGCGAGCAACAGCTCTTAAGGCATCTTCGGTGAACTTGAGTTTGACGTTCTCAAATCCAAAGAGCTTTTGATACTGACGTACAATCGCATTTTTGGGTTTTCGGAGAATATCAATGAGGGCCTCTTCATCCAGTTCCCGCAGTGTAGCAATAACGGGGATACGGCCAATGAACTCAGGGATCATTCCGAACTTGAGTAAATCTTGGGGCTCAATCTTTTCCAAAAGATCTCCGACTTTACGATCTTTTTTGGAGGTTACTGTTCCGCCAAACCCAATAGAGTTCTTGCCCAGTCTTCGGGCAATAATCTCATCAAGGCCCACGAAGGCTCCACCGCAAATGAAAAGAATATTGGTGGTATCAACCTTGAGAAACTCTTGTTGGGGATGCTTTCGACCACCTTTGGGAGGAACGTTTGCCATGGTTCCTTCGACAATCTTCAGCAATGCTTGCTGGACACCTTCTCCGCTGACATCACGAGTGATGCTAGGATTTTCGCCTTTTCGAGAAATCTTATCGATTTCATCAATATAGACGATGCCTCGTTGAGTCTTCTCAATATCGTAATCGGCATTTTGCAGAAGATTGAGAATGATATTTTCAACATCCTCACCGACATATCCAGCTTCGGTAAGAGTCGTGGCGTCGACCATCGTAAAAGGAACTTTCAGGAGCCGTGCCAAAGTCTGGGCGAGCAGTGTTTTTCCTGATCCTGTTGGTCCAATCAGAAGAATGTTGGACTTTTGCAGCTCCACCTCATCTTTGGACCCAGTCTTTGCATTAATACGCTTATAGTGATTATGAACGGCGACAGAGAGAGTTCTCTTTGCTCGGTCTTGGCCAATCACATAGTCATCGAGAACTTTTTTGATTTCTGCCGGCTTTGGAACCTTGGCAGTTTCAGAGGGCAGATCGTTGCTGTCGTATTCTTCTGCAATGATGTCATTACAGAGCTCAATACACTCGTCGCAGATATAAACGCTGGGTCCAGCAATGAGCTTTTTAACTTCGCTTTGGTGCTTTCCACAGAAAGAACAACAAAGGTCCCCGCCTCGATCTTCTTCTTTATGACTCATCCACCCCTCCTTGTTATTTCTTAGAAGTCGTATCCGCGACTTGCGCAGCACGGCTTTCTACGATCTTGTCCACAATTCCATAGCCTAAGGCGTCCTGAGCACTCATCCAGCGATCACGGTCCGTGTGAACCAGTATATCATCCATTCGCTGGCCGGTATGCTTGGCCAAGATCTGATTGAGCTGCTCTCGCAGTCTCAAGATCTCTTTAGCTTGAATCTCGATGTCAGAGGCTTGACCCTGAGCACCGCCCAAAGGCTGGTGAATCATGACTCGAGAGTGGGGAAGAATAAATCTCTTACCTTTGGTTCCAGCGGCCAACAAGACCGCTCCCATCGAAGCCGCCATTCCTAAGCATATGGTGGTCACCGGAGGCCTGATGTATTGCATGGTGTCGTAGATGGCCATTCCAGCGCTTACGGAGCCGCCTGGGCTGTTGATGTACAGGTAGATATCCTGATCGGGGTCCTCGGACTCCAAAAACAACAACTGGGCCACAATCAAGTTGGCGATCTGGTCGTCAATCGGAGTTCCCAAAAGAATAATCCGATCTCTGAGGAGTCGTGAGTAGATATCGTAAGCTCGTTCGCCTCGGTTGGTTTGCTCAATAACGATTGGAACCATCGAGTTCGTAACGATTGATCTGCCATTTGCTTCCATAAAGAACTAATCCTTTAATTTTATGGTAGCCTTCGAAAGCGCATAATCAAGGGATTTCTCATCTAGGATGTCGATCTTCAAACGATCCATTCGCGAAAGTGATTCGTTGTCTTCTTTTGCAGAGTAGTAGGCTTTAATCTGTGCTATACTGTAGCCAGTTTTCGCGGCTGTTTCGGCCATTCTCTTTTCAAGATCATCATTTGAGACTTCGAAATTTTGCTGCTTAGCGATGGCTTCCAAAATGTAGCTCAAACGGATGTCACGTTCAGCTTTTTTCATCGAGGAGGCGAGAAGCGCCTTTTCGTTTTCTTCATTCTCCTCGTGAGGAACTCCCATCTGATGCATCATTTGATGCGCTTCGTGAGCGAGTCGACTGGCGAACTGTTCAACCTGTCTCTGGCTGACTTCAAACTGATTTTTGCTCACCAAAACATCCCCGACGGCATCTCGCTTTGTCTTGCCCATATTGACTTCGTTTCGTTGCTCCAAAGTCGTGCGGATTTTTTGCTTGAGTTCGGTGATGCCTGAGACCTTTTCGTCGATCAGTTTTGCAAACTCATCGTTTAGCTCAGGAAGTTTGCGCTCCTTCACTCCTGAAACAACAACCGTAAAGGTAGCCGTCTTTCCAGCCAGAGTCTTCTCACGGTAGTCCTCTGGGAATTTGACCTCGAAACTTTTGGTTTCTCCCTTTTTCATTCCTACAATTCCAGCTTCGAAATCTGGCAGATAGCGATTCTCCCCAAGAATGATGGTGTGAGAATCAGATTTGAGCATTGGGTTGTCGATGCCATCAACCGTTCCGGAGAAGCTCGCCACGGCACAGTCATTGGTTCCTACTTTGTGATTCTCGGCGGCATCAGCAAAAGTCACCTCTGCCTTTTGAATCACTTCAAGCTCTTGATCGACCTCTGCATCAGAAACAGTTTTAGGCTTTGCTACCTCAACAGCGAGTCCGTCCAATTTCAAAGTGGTAATCTTGGGCTTCAAATGGAGTTCCACTTCAAATGTGAAATCTTTTGCTTCACTGGGAAGATCTGTTGCGAGGAGTGAAGGGGGAAGGGCGAGATCTAACTTGTGTTCTTCAAGTGCTTTGCCCAAAAACTCAGCAATCAAACGCTCAGAGAGATCGGCCAGAGCTTCATCGCCGTACATTTGTTTCACGACATTGGTGGGAGCCTTGCCAGGACGGAATCCGGGAACCTTGGCTCGCTTCGCTAGGGTTGCAAAGAAACTGTTCATGCGCTCGGAGACAACGGGCTTTGGAACAGAAACTTTGATGGTCGCTTCGACTGAACTTTTGTGCTGTATGTTTGAATTCATTTGCTTTTTTCACAGCATTTGACGGGTAAAGACAAGCCCCTCAGAGCTGTTCTTAGGAGTGCTCTAAGCGTCGAGAACTGTGCTGGTTGGGCCAGTAAGCCATTGATTTATCTGGATAATTTAAATGGCTCCTCACCTCACCAGAAGCTTCTTAAGTCGCTTGCGCAGAATGGGGGGCGCTTCCATGTCCTTCAGCTGCAAGTACCTTCGAATCGCCAGGGTCGTACTGCCATGAAATCGATGTGAAGCTGCCGCCATTGATATGGGCAGAGATAGTTCCTCAACCTGATCCATGAGGTGCGTTCTAAAAAGTTCGATGTGGGTTGTACGTTCAATCATATGCTCGATGTTGCCCTGATACTTAGTGAATAGGAGTTGGTCGATTTTCTTGACGAGGACTTCGTCGATTGTTGCCGTGGTGAACCATGTTCCCTTTGCTGAGTAAAGAAGGTGATAGGTTCGCAGGTTTTCAGCGAGGTCGGGGCGTCCCTTGAGGAGCAAGTATTCTTTGAGAGCTCGATAGGGGCTGTTGCCATATTTGTGGCCTATATTTCCCATCGAGATGGTGAGGCGAAGTCCTGCGACTTCCTCTTCGAGCGGGGTCTTGAAGAGTTCCCGGCAGTTTGTTTCACCGATGAGCATCGCCAAGTCGCCGAGGTATCGTGATCGAAGTAGGTAGTCGATTTTTCTCACCAGGATCTCTTGTCGGATCTCTTTCTGAGACCAGATACCTCGTTGAGTTTGAAGGAGGTGGTAGGGCTTCACCGATTCAGCAAGTTCATGCAGTCCTTTTAACTCCAGATAGTCTTTGAGTGCTGCATAAACGCTGCCGCGATAGATCTGGCCAATTCGTCCCATGGAGACTTGAAAGTTCATCCCGTCGATCGTCTCGATCAATGGCTCTTGAAATAGTTCCCTTTTGTTTGTCTGCGATAGTAATGCATCAAGCTTGCCCTGGTACTTCTCCTCAAGCAGATGATCAATTTTCTTGAGTAGAATTGCATGAAGAGTCTCCGGATTGTTCCAGGTATTTGTGGGCGACTGGCGAAAATGATACGGACGTAAATGCTGAGCAAGTTCGCTCTGCCCCTTGAGCTGCAAGTATTTTGTGATTGCGAGATAGGGACTTCCCTTAAAATGTTCATAGGCCGATTTCATTGCGACTGAGAGCTTTTTGCTTTCAACAATTTCTATGAATCGGGGAGGAAACAATTCGTCTTGGTTTGTCTCAGCGATCAATCTCTCCAGATTGTTTTGATATTTGGATTGGAGTAGTTGATCGACTCGTTTTAAAAGAACCTCGTTAAGAGTTTCCTCGCTCCAAACGTTGATCACGAAGCGAGCGTGGTAGGGACGCACATGGGGAGAGAGTCCGAGGTTGCGAGCCGCTGTAATTGCAGTCTCCAGGGTTGAAATGGGAATGCTTTTTTTGACTGGGTGTACTCTTCCTTGATTGTCGGGCCCTCGATTTCTCAAAAGATATTCAGCGATTTCATAGATGAAAACTCTGCAGTTATCTGAGGCAGTGGAGGTTAATGCACTTGCATCTAAGGAGCCGCAATAAAAGGACAAACAAAGCCAGGCTGCTAACTTACTTCTGTTCAAGAATTGACTCATTTCGGATGAGCGTTTGCCAGGATTCAGTCTGGTAGGGAATTGCACTAAAGAACAATGCGGGATGAGGGACTTGAACCCCCACGAGTTACCTCACTATGTTCTAAGCCTAGCGCGTCTGCCAATTCCGCCAATCCCGCATGAATTGAACAACTTCGAAACAATATATGCCGATCTCAAGGAGTGCACTTATTTTTTTGGGAAAGACGGCGAACGAGCAGGGCCCCCAAAGCTGGATTTGGTGCCAGGTAGTGCAGGAATGAGACGTGACCCCA
>JBEIHI010000025.1:0-17287 GCA_040381435.1 Bacteriovoracaceae bacterium
CTGCGAGCAATGGGGTTGTCGTCCGAAGTTTCGATTCTTCCTTTTATTCTTTTATTGAAAACCGCTGTTGGATCCAGCCGAATCGAAGCCGTCGGCGGTGTCATGTCGATGCTCACCTCGTAGCTTGACAGCCTACTCTGGGGCGCTCCATAGGAGTTGATTCCGGTTGCAAGAAGTCGATAATGGCCCTCATGACCAAAGTCTGCTGTGAGTTGCCCCTCAGCTTGGGAGTAGTCGGCGGCGCTTCTTGCCATTGTGGCACTCAGCACTCCTGGTGCCAGGGGGGTTCCCGCTAACTCACTCAAAAGATCTTGAGACCCTGTGTCATCAAATGCGGTGACTTTGGCTCGAGTCTCGACAACCGAGTAATCGGACTTAATCTGCAACGGGAAGCTACCCGGAGCGTTTGAGAAAGCAACCGCCCCAAAGCCATCTAGTTCTCTCAGTTGATGAGAGGCTCCAGCGCGAACCGTGACAGAACTTGCTTGGCAGCAGCCAGTGGGACCACATTCACCACACGCACTTTCTTCAACCCCGCAGGTTTCATCGGTTTCATCATTGGGGATGCAGGGATAGCCAGGCGCTATTCTGTGCTCGTGAGGGAG
The DNA here is from genome assembly GCA_040381435.1 of Bacteriovoracaceae bacterium. Taxonomy (GTDB): domain Bacteria; phylum Bdellovibrionota; class UBA2394; order UBA2394; family UBA2394; genus JBEIHI01. Next base: position 606 of record JBEIHI010000025.1, read on the forward strand.
GCAGTTGCAATCTCCATTCGCATCAGTGCCCAATCCTTGGCATCGGTCGCCTTCGGACCCTGGGTACACACATTGAAGAATATCCTCATCCCAGCGTCCAGGTGGTGAGCAAGGAGGATTGACACATTGACCTGCTTGATTCCTGACTTGGGGAAATGGACAGTCGTTGGTGCCCATGCAGCCACGTCCTGGATCCGCGGTACGAGTCCTGCCGTGCGACAGAGGATCTCTGTAAGCTGTGTAAGCAGCGTCGGCGCCATAGTAGTACTCTCTTCGGGCTCCGCTAGCTGTCATTGAATCCAATCGATTGGAAAAAACCTCTCTCAGTTGACCGTAACTGACCCCACTGAGTGGCTGTTGAAATGTTTGAGCTAGTTGGCCAGGGGGATATTGCCCGGAGTTGCGTGGCATCGTGGACTCATAAGAGCTTGGCAAAATCAGCCTCAACACCGCGTCGTAATCCCGATTCCAATAATCCCGATAGACCACCAAAATGTTTCTTACATTGCTCGCCACTCGATTGAGTAGAAAGGGGCGTCTGAAATTCGCGTCAAGATAGCTCGTGAGATAAGATCCAAGACGTTGTTGCATCTCAAAGGGCATTGCTTCCTTCCAGATCGTGCTCCAATCTGTTTCAAGGCTAGCGGTAGGTTTTCCATTTCTGATGAGAGGGAGACCGTTTTTCATGCCAAAGGCTTCGACGACTCGTTCTGGCAAGGTCCACTTCTCCATATAAGGGAGTATTCGTGGATCCACTTCAGCCTCAATCGAGAAGCTTCCGCGGGCACCTGGGTTGATGACATAGCCCAAAACAGAGAGTGTTGAGTTTGGATTCAAAATTGTGCCGTTGACTTGCAGGCGAAGCGTGTTTTCGTAGCTGTGTCGAGAATAGTTCAATCGGCCAATTTGAAGATTACTGTTGTAAAGAGCTAAGGCAGAATCCTTCATTTGCCCTAAAGGAGTTCGGGCAGGCCGAGAGGCTTGGCCTAGTAGCTCGCTTCGAATGACGTTCGCCTGAAGATCAAAGTAGTCTAGGATTTTTTGGACTTGAGGTTTGTCCTGCCTGTCTGCATTGGCGAGTATCTCGGCAAGCTCGGCTTTTCGAATTGGATAGATTTCTGTGACAGCAGAAAAGGCTAGAAAGTCAGATGGGGGAGTGATGCGGTAAAAGCCTTGGAATATATGCCAGGGAAATCTCGCACCGGTGACCTGTTCATTGTTCGGAGTTTGTCCAGCGGCGCAAATTTGACTGCAATCAAATTGGCGGTCGGGATGTGTCCAGATGGAGATTTTACTATTATGGGTGGGACCGACATAATCCACTGTTGCGTATTCCCAGCCATCGGTAGTTCTAGCATACTGGCAAACTGCTTTACTCTCTACTTGGCGAGCAGCGATGGGATTTGCGGATAAGCCGCGGTCGTAAATCTGGACAGACCGATCACTAAAACCCCGGAAGGTGTCATGCCCATTGTCGAGAGAGGAGTCGTTATCGTAATCGACAGGCATTTCCCAAAATGATTTTAACTCCTCTAAATCCCCAGAAATGGGCTGAAAGGGATACCAGCCATTGTGGGAGTAAATGGCTGCGTCGTGATAGGAGATCGGGCTTTGAGTGGTGCCACTTTGGCGAACAAATGTCTCACCCCTTGTGGTAGCCATGGGAACACGTTGAAATCGCTCCAAAGGAGAGTTGCCCACTCCTGTGATGGGAATCCCTTTTGATGTCGTTTCAGGAAAGTAAAAATAGGCCTCACATTGGGACGGATTCCAGCGAAGACGCCATTGATTCACGAATTCTCTTCTCCATTCGGGCCGGCCATAGCTGTCATTGACAAGTTCAGTCGCAATTTGTGCTGGATTTGGGAGCTGTTCTGCTTGGTGCAGTCCATGAAGACAGCCCATCAAATGGGGTGTAATGATTTCCCAGTCATTGCCAAGACGTCGGTCGCTAACTTCAAGCCGAATTGGTTTCCACGCTGAGCCGGGACTTTGACATTCGGGATTCGGGCCATAGATTGTTTTTGAGTATCGATAGGGAATCTCAAATCCAGGACCTAAGATCTCCAATCCGCAGTTCAGCCCGCCCGTGATGCCTACTCTTTGAGCGACAAAGTTCGTATCTTCAATCGTGGATTCATTCGCATTCCTGAGATTGTTTAACTCATTCAGTGAACAGGTTCTTTCTTTGAGCTGTGAGCGATGGATCGAGCCCCTTCCCGAGCTGTTGAGCATCCTATAGTGAAGTCTTTGATTGGACCCGGCAGTGATTTCGTCAGAGGGTGGGTCAATAAACTCATAGGGTCCGAATTCCTGAGGTCGTCCCTGCTGGGTAAAGCTTAAAGGTCGATCAAGCATGTTGGAGTCGAGTCGAGCGGGTTCAACAGATCTCTTGAGAGCCTTCAAGCTGAGAATCATGTTCGGGTCTAGTGAGTCTTCGGGGCTCATGTCCGGGGGCGTAAAGGCAACCAAAGTCTGAGCGAGGGTTTCCACCTTTTTGAGATATTGACTGGTTTTTTCAAAGAGCCAGGTGGAAGGCTCTGAGTTGCCATCTCCCTCAAGCTTCCAAATTTGGTTTGGTTTCAAAAACATCGTTTCAGGGGCCACTCTGCGGATGCGATTCTTATCGACGTTTGGGTTTCGATTGTTATTCCAGTGGGCTGATGATCCATGCTCATAAGGATGACCAAAGACGTCTCTAGTATTCGGAGTGTTTAGCCTCTCGCTTGGATAGGGGTTGGTGAGACGGTCAAGGATCTTCATGTCTCCTAGCGTTTCAGCAAAGGAATTTTTGGGATCAAAGAGATGGGGGTTCTTTCTTGCTCTGAGAAGATGAATCCAGAAAACATTCCAAGGATTGATATTGAGATGGTTAGGTTGGCGGCCATGCTTCCAGGAGAGAGTTGAGAGCATATTTGCGTAAAGGGTGAATCCTCCTCCGGGATTGGGAAGAATCATAAAAAGATTATCCATGTTTCGCATCCAGCTAAAGAGCGCTCCTTGGGGCGAGGGTTTGTTGCAAACTCTGAAGAAGTCTAGACCTCCCAAAAGTTGGCTTTGGTGAGCATGAATGAGCGACCGTTGAGAGGTGATCCAAGGGTTACTCCACCTCTCATCTTTAGCTTGAGAAAAGTTGTCCTCCAAGTTGTTCCAGTGGTTGTGCCAAGAATTGCCAATTTCAGGCATCGATGCTTCCATTAAGTCGGTAGATGTGCCTGTGGAGCTGCCCGCCCAGAAACCTCTGTTGCAATAGTCTCCATCTTCGGGTTTGTAGCCCAAACCGTACTCATCGTCGTCACTCTCAGCGTAAGGCCTTCCCACATACCCACGCATCTTGGCGAGGATGGGGGATTGCTCTGTGGTGAGGGCGCTTCGAAGCTCTTCATCACCAAAAAGTTCATCGTAAGCTTCCTGCAACTGTTGTTGGACGTCTCGTGCTGCAACTTCAGATTTAAAAGTCATCATGCCGAGATAGAGATTTTTTTCTTTCACAGAGCTTACGCTTGGATTTGAGAAATAAACGCCTGTTTCTGATGCAGAGTCGGATGAGTTGAGTGCTGCTCTCTCGCGAACGGTTTTGATCATCTTGCCGGCGAGCCATGTTGCTCCCACTGCAGTCCGCTTCTCAAGACCGGCAGCATAGAAATCGAGGAGCATATTGACGAGTGGAATGGGATCTTCCGATTGTGAGTCAAAATGTCTCAACGGATTACGAAACGTCATATCTTGCGGAGAGGCTGCATTGAAAAAGTATCCTAGACCATACAGTGGGTGCTTTCCGATGCCTTTGACGCCATCGATATTGGTGAACACAGAGTTCCTCGAGAGGGCGGGCGACAGTGCATCACTTTCCGCCGTCCCAATCAAAGGGGGGCCAGAGAGATCGATTGGAAGTTCTCCGTCATCATCCTCAAGGGATGAAAAATCAATTACTTTATCGGGACGATAGGATTGATAGGCCCACAGATAGAGCTTTTGAAGGCTGCGCTCATCAAACGAATAACCATTCCAATTGATGATCTTGGTCATACCATAGGCGTCACGCTCCTCTGGTTCTGGATAGAAGGGATCCTCTCGACCGAAATAGGATGAGGAGCGCTGAAACTGATCAAAGGCATAGTTCGAAAGACTTGAAGGCTCCTCCTTGGAAAGAGGAGAGGGGCGTTGATCTTTCTTGATCTGCTTGGAAAAGCTCTCGAGTAGATTTTTGATGCTGAGATCTTGCTGAGAGGGAATGGAGATGGGGGAGGCTTCAACAATTCTCTGAGAGTTTTGAGCGTGGAGCTGGATCGATTTTGTATTAGGGATATGATTGCTGGGCGCTGCGACGGTGAGCTCCAGTCCGTACTGCTGCGCGATTGAATCAACGCTGTCATCGAGTTGGCCGCCTTGATTGAGTTTCCGTTGGATTTCGGCTGCGACGGTTTCAGCGCCAAAGACGTTGATAATGAGTGATTGGCCCGAACTGCATTCAAATCCGAGTGCCGTGGGAGTGTGAATCAGATTAGTTTTGATCGTGATGTCTCCTGAATCCTCATTAAGGGAGAAGAGTTCATGAGGGATCTCAGGTGCGTCGCTTCGAATCGCGGTCTTTCTTTCAATGCTCATGGGTGTGAATGAGGAGTGGCCGTAGAGGGTGCGGCATTTTCCCAACCCAGAGCTGGAAGGAAGATGGAAGGTTTTATCCCCCTGTCCCATGAAAGCAGTCTTTTGGTTGGTGGCAGTTTGCAGTCTTTTGGTGGTGGTCGACTGACAGCCCAGCATTTGTGCGACGCAGATCGCGCTTAGTAGCATTACCCAAATCTTCTTTCTCATAAATCTCTCCTACGATGCCTGGCGAGCTCTTGTGAGAGCTCGCCCATGTCCGTTTTGATTTGCACTCCTTGTACCGTGAGCAATGAGCATCTGGTTCGATTTAAAGAGGGGCTTATGTGTCCCCATTCAAGTGGACAGCCTTTTTTTGTCGCTAAAAATGATCGGGGACAGGGTACAGACCCTTGAAATTGAATGAGCGGAGAGTGAGTTACTTCGCGTTCTGTTTCTTTTCAAACAGGGCGCAGAGTCGCTCGCTCAGAAATGACAGCTCAAAGGGTTTTGTCAAAACATCTCGAGCTCCAGCCTGAATGGCCTCTCGAACCTTCACTTCTTCGCCAAAGGCCGTGATCAGGATAAACGGAACCTCTTTGAGAAAGTCGTTCTTCTTGAGCTTCTCCAAAAACTCAATTCCATTCATCTTGGGCATCGAGAGGTCGCTGACAATCACCGATGGCATCGACCGCCCGCCGATTTGTTTGACACAGTAATTGTAGGCATCTTGAGCTGCAGAGAAGCAGGCGATCTGAGGAATTCCAATACCCTCGAGATAGTCCTCGATCATCGTTAGCAAATCCGTTTCATCGTCCACGACGACGATAAAATAACGACGGAGGTTCTTTATGTACGGGATGGTCAATCAAGCAGTGAAGGGGATGATTACAGACAATCTTGGCAAAGAGACCTGGATGGAGTTTTGCCATAAGTTGAAGCTCGACCCGTCGGGTTTTAGCGCATTTGCACAGTATGACGATAAAGTAACTGCGGATTTGGTGGGTCTCGTCTGCGAAAAAACAAATCTCCCTGCAGCCACTGTTCTCGAGGATTTTGGTAAGTACTGGATCAGCTACGCGAAGAAATCAGAGTACAAATCCGTTCTCACTTCATTCGCGTCCAGCCCCATCGAACTCATTGAATCTCTGGATTCGCTTCACTCTCGGTTACAGCTTTCCTTTGAACATCTCAAAGCACCTTCGTTTTGGGTCACTCGGCTTTCTGATCGGGAGATCAAAGTGCATTACAAAAGCCAGCGAGATATGGGGTTGGAGCACTTTGTTGTTGGTCTTTTGAAGGGAATTTTTGATTTGTTTGAGCAGAAGTGTCAGGTGCAGATGGGCGAAGCGACCCATAGTGAATCAGCCGTCTTTCTTGTGCAGTACTAAATCACATGGTTCAGCGCTCGATCACTATTGATCTCGATTCTCTCTCTCCGTTTTGGCTCATCATTGATCAGCATTATAAAGTGATTGAGGCGTCCGAGTATTTTCAATCGCAAAAATGTGGTGAAGCAGCGTTCCGGGAATGTTTTGAGCTCTTGCAACCCGTCGTTGATCTGGCAAAAGACTCTCCCCATAAGATGCTCGTCAACCGTATTCTCCACATTCGCTTGACGAAACTGTCTCTCAATTTTCGTTTTAACGCTTATTCGATTGGCCATCAGATTTTGCTGGTGGGCTGGCCCACACTTTCAAAACTTGAGGATATTCAAACCCGACAGCTCACTTCGTTGATGCGACATCCTGCTTGTCAGATGACAGACTTCTTGGTTCTCAAAGATGTTCTGAAAGAGCAGCAGAACACCATTCGAGCGCTGGAGGTCTCTCGATACGAAGCTGAGCTCGAAGAGCAGCGACGCATGACACAGCATCAGAGTAAGTTGGCATCGATTGGTGAACTTGTTGCTGGGATTGCTCATGAGATTAACAATCCACTTTTCTTGAGCATCGGACTTGGAGAAATGCTCGGCAAATTGCTCGAAAACGAGAAGATGGAGAATCCCAAAATTGCAGAGTATCTCCATAAGCAGCAGCGAGCTCATCAGCGAATCAAGGAGATTATTCAAGCGCTCAGGACCTATTCGAGAGTCGATAAAGATGAGGAAGAGGTCTATTCTCTCCCAGGATTGATTGTTCAGGTTTTGGATCTGACGGAAGAGATTTTTAAAAAAGAGCAAATCGATCTCATTTATAATCGCGAGCAGCCCTCGTTTGAGGTCAAGGGTGTCCCCGGAGAGATGCAGCAGGTTCTGATGAATCTTCTTTCCAATGCTCGACATGCGACCGAGGGTGCTTCGGATAGATCGATTTCGATTGATCTTAAGCAGCAGAATGATCGCCTGGTCGTTCTCAGTGTGACGGATCATGGTCAGGGGATTCCGGTCGACGTGCAATCCAAGATCTTGCGTCCCTTCTTTACGACAAAAAAATCAGATGCAGGAACGGGTCTCGGATTATCAATTACGCAGCGGATCGTTCAAAAAATGGGAGGTGAGATCTCCTTTAAATCCAAGGAAGGAGGGGGGACGACCTTCTTCATCTGGCTGCCTCTGGTCAAATCCACCGGCCAATAGCAGCCTGTCGAGAAGTGTGCTATTGAGGGGCGTGCCAGGGGTTTTGCGAGCTGTTACCGTTGCGTGGGTCTTTGTTCTTGTCGCTGCGTCCGTTGAGGCACGCGATTTACAAGATGTCACTCCTTATGAATCTCTTCAATGGATGGGGCCGGATGCCACTGAGGATTTTGAAGCTCTAGATCCCGCTTCATCGCCGGATGTTTCGGGGTCAGTTCACGCGGTTCTGGTTCCTGGTTTTTTTCATGAATGGTTTAAGGGCTATCTAGATCCCGTTCGAGATTGGCTTTCTGATTCGGGGATTTCCCACTCCACTGTGCAAACTCGCTCAGATGAATCGAGTGCGTTGAATGCGCAGAGAATTGCGGGTGAGATTGAGACTTCGATTAAGCCAGTGTTGTTGATTGCGCATAGTCGAGGTGGAGTTGAAGTTTTGGAGGCGTTGATTCAATCGCCTCAGTTGAGGTCCAAGGTCTTTGGTGTGATTTTTATTCAATCGCCCTTCTATGGCACGTTTGTGGCGGATTTCTTTTCTTCGGCAAAACTGGATCCCCACGTTGAAGACGGCTGGGATCGGTTTTTGCTTCGTACGCGATTGTTGCCTGAATCAATCAAGAAACGCCTCTATGGGATTTGGCAGTCGACAAAGTCTCTCTCCGCGCGACGCCGACAGGCCTGGATGAGGCAAAACGCTCCTGAGATTGAGAGGGTCTTGGAATCTCACCCCGCCGTTACGCTGACGACCTATGATGAGCGTCGATTCAGTTTGCGAGTCTTTGAGATTTTTCGAAAGCTCATGCAGTGGAAGGGGATTCGAAGCGATGGGGTGGTCCCTCACCGAAGCATGCAGCTACCCGGAGTTTCGCGCGTTAGCCTTGTTGGGCTTGATCACGCAGCGTTTGTGTTTCGAAGCAAGCGCACTCGATCGCAGCAGTTTCAAACCTGCAGTCGGATTCTTTCGATGCTGAGTCGGTGAGCGCAGGATTGTTGGAAGGCCATGTAGAACGTAAAGCTCCAGGGCCGCTGAACCCATGATTAAGGTCAGGATTTAGTGACACACGATACTCTTCTTCGAACATTCTCCAGGGCTTGTCTTGTGCAATAAGCTTGGTAGGGCTTTGAGAAGACAGGCCCGAGTATCTTTGCAATGAGAGCAGCGGGTGATGAGAGCGTATGAATCTTAAAGATCAAGCCATCAGAGTTTTCCTCGATCGTGAAGGTTGATAAACCTTGCTCTACGTGACCCTCAAGAGTCTGATCAGTAAATCCGCGGCGAGAGGGTTCGTAAATCAGTCATAGCCCTGTTTTCAACGTGCCACTGACAGAGGGGGGTCAAAATGTTTGTGGGAAAGATCTCATAGTTCCAAAGAAATTCGAGATCGACGTCTGCAAGTCCCTTACCTTAAAAAGAGGTTGTGTTCTTCCTCGGTCAAAACTCGGCATTGCTCGCTCCGGCCAAAGAGGCGATACCGATTCCTGGCAAAGGCTTTGTAGAGAAAATCTCTCAGAAAGTTTGGGATGAGATAAAAGATAGCCAAGAGATTCCAAGGAAGGCCGAGGCGTTGGCAGATCTTGAGAATTGCAGACGAGGTGAAGAAGACTCTTCCGTCATCGACCACGACAACGCTTTCCTGTGCGATTGCGGTGAGGTTGAGCTCTTTCAAGAGTTGCTTGCCAGCTTCGGATTCACTGGCAGCGAGTGAAAAGCGGTACCTGTTTTTTCTTTTCAAAATGAAACTGACGAATGAATTGCAGGCATTGCAATGGCCGTCAAAGATGATCAGAGTCTGAGGTTCTTGTGGGCGGACCATAGAAGACCCAGATTCTTACAGGATCCATGTCTGTCGTCAAAGTTGACGAAAATCCTCAAGAAACCGCTATCCTTTGAGGCTATGCGGCCAGGTTTTGCGTCGTTCAATCAATCTTAAACATAAGCGATTTCGAATGTGAGTAATCGTGAAGATCTTGAGGGCTCAGGCAAAAACCATCAGTCAGTGAGGAGATTAAGTCATGCGTTTGTCTTTAGGAGTTCTGCTCTTTGTTCTTTCTTAGTGCCTTCCCAGTCTTGGAATGGCCGATCTAGTGCCAAGTCTTCAGGTCAGCAATGACGGCTCCAATAACTCCGAATGTTCCAACTTGGTTTTCCAGAAGTGGAAGCCGCTGAAGCGCCAGACTCATCGGTCTTCTCTGCGGAGTCCCCGCCAGAGAGCGCGGTTGACGGCATTCTATTTGAATGTTGATGTGATGAGGTGAGTTTGAGCAAGCCGTGCGGCTTGTTCCCAAAACCAAGATAAGCATTCTCGTCATAGCAGCTCCTCAGCCCATCAATCTCATGACTCAGGAGTGCAGGGGCTGTGCTGGCCCGGATGAGCTAGCAAAGGGCCTTAGTTGATCTCTCGGCTAAAAATGAAGCAGGGGTGCGAATTGAGCGGGTCAGTGAGACTCAGCCGGTCTCAAATCTAATTCGGGTAAAATGGGTCCCTGGGGAGCTGTTTGAACTCAATGGAATCTATCAAGGTTTCGTCCAGCGACAGCCGACCCTTCCAGTACTCGTCGTTATTGGATCTGAAGGATCGATACCAATCCAGTTCATCTTCATCGAGATCAGGTCCTAGAACCCAGCGCAGAATAGGAGTGGACCAGTCAAGATAGGCCTTCTCAATTCTAGTGAGGCCCGCAGACACCGTAGATCTTTCAATCCATCGAGGGCTTGGGAATGTCGGCTCAACGATGAAGTTCTTCCGCGCCTGCTCCGGTGTATGTGCCTCAAAGTCCTCGATCGAGTCGAAAGTTGAGGAACTCGTAGCGAAGCTCAAGCCATTTTGAGATTGAAGTGAGAAGTAACTCGTAATCATTTTAAGTGCATCCTTAGCATTCTTGCCAGACCGCATCATGTCCTTCTCTTGAGCTCTTGATCGTTTTATCTTCTTACCTTCATCGTCAAGCTCGTCCAGGAAGTTCTTTTCAGTAAACACTCCCGTCGACTCATCATAATTTGCTTGGGTGAAATGCCTCCCCTGAGCAGAGAAGACGCGGAGATCAAAGCGAATCTCTTGGATGATCCAGTCTATCTTATCATGAAAACTCTCCACTTCTTCGTAGTCAGGAGTTTCATCATCGGGATCTCGAGCTGAGCGATTAGCTGAAGTCCATGCATAATCGATGAGCGATCGGATCTCGGCAATGGTCGTCAGGGAGAGCAGAGTATCCTCTCTTGACACAAAAAGTGTCTCTCGATCCCACTCGATAATGTCCTGCAGTGCCTGAGCGTCCTTTTCCTCAAAATTCAAGAGATGCGCTACTTCGTGTGCGGCAAGAGAAGTTATCACAATTGGCAGTATCGCAGGATCGACTTTTCTTAAGCTAGGGAGACTGAAGCAGATTGCTCCATCCGGCTTTGCAGAGGCATCCCTGGGACCATGCGGGGTTTCGAGACAGGGACCTTCTCGTCTTTCAATTCGTACGTGAGGAAGACGAAGAAACTGATCGCCCCGCAATCCCCAGGTGTTTTTTCCAAACAAAAAGGAGTCCTTAAGCTCTCTTGTCAACACCGGGTCATGAGATGGCTTAATCCGACGTGTAACTCGAAATCCATAATTCTCCGATGAGAAGTCATCGCTTTCCAGCCAACGAGCAAAAGAGGGGCGGAACTTCGGGACAAAGGCCTCCGAATCCAACATCGCCATTCGATTCACCACCCGCGACAAGCGGTCGGGCAATTCAGCAAGAACCTTGTCGATCATTTCATTGGTCGATCTTGGGAGATTTCCGCCTGAAGCATCGATGATACCCCCGGGCTGACCACTGGCTGAACGGTTTACTCCATCGAGAGTTTGATCAAGAGAGCATGACGCCAATGAAATTGAAACGCCTAACGACATTGTCAGAGACCAAAGAAATTTCATTGAGCGTTCTTTAGCCCAAAAGCAAGGGTGCCACAAGTGGGGCACCCTTCTTTGCCCTTGATTTAGTTGCTAACTTTAAGAAACGGCCCACAAAACTCTCGTATATCCTCAGAGATATCCCGGTGACCTCTTTCAGCACTTAGCATCCCATAGCCAATGCATAGCCTTAAAAGCATCTGGTCGATAGGGTTGAAGCGCTCGCCGAATGGCAGTCCCTTTGACTTTCGCTCGATCTCTCGACTCTTAACAAGCTGTTTAAAGCGGTACAAGTTCAGGCGTGCTTGATTGAGGATGTAATATAAGGCTGTTTTTGTTTCAGCATGTTGCCCGTCTTGAGGCTCGTTGAGATTTTGAATTGCATGAATGAAGTCGGGTCGACCCCATATTTTTGCATGGTCACTTCCTAAGGCATAGTCAGCTATCTCCTTTGACATAAGAGATGGCTGGCTCAGCGTCATTTTGATTGTTCTCTCGATCTGCTCTTTTGATTGATCGAGTGCCTGGTAGACGAGCTCGAGATTGTTCTGAGTAACAGAAGCCGCTTCACTTACTCCCGTTGTAGCGATGAGAGCCTCTTGATGTCGGCGCTTTGATATCTGCTTTAGTTCTGCCGTCAATGACTCTGGAATTTTGATGCGCTTTATCCAAGACTTCTGAAGCTTTGAATCTGAGAGGAAAACTTCAATTTGCTTTTCGGCACTGTCTGGGGAGTGACGGAGTCTATGCAAGGGAAATGGTCCATACTTAAAACCTTGTCCAGGTAAATGAGTGACTCGAATTTTTTTCAAATGATCTTCTTGGATGCGATCTTTGATTAGCTCAATTACTTCAGCTGCAACTATTTTCTGACTTTCGCGATCCAACTTTTTCCCGCCGTCCTTACCGTCATAAAGTTTTGGATCGGAATAAGCGGCCTTCACCTCCTCCAGGATTTCTTTCATGTTTAGCTCCCTATTTTGGGGTTCGGCGCGAATCAGCACCTCGATCCGCTCCCGAATCGAGGTGATCTGTTCAAATTTTTCGCTATCCCGAACTCCAAAGTTTATTTCAACTTCGACGGGAAGATAAGTGAAGGACCAATTAATGAGTGGGTAGTCCGGTAGAAACCATTCCTTTGATCTTACAAAATTAGTTGCAGGCCCAGCCGGGGCCTGGTTGGGCCTAAACTTTTTGGGTTTAAATACGTACCAGTCTTGATAGAGAGCTTGAAGCTCAGTCCAACGAGCCAAAAAATCATTGTCGATTACCTTATTATCCTCGGAATACGGAAGAATCTTATTCTTAAAGATTAAATTCTTCTCATTCTGCTCCGCCTTCTTGATGTTCGTGATTATCCTTATGTGGAACTCTAGGGTTCCCCGCTGCCACTGATCGAGCGGAGCAAACTCCTTGCTAAGATGAGAGCGCAGATCATCACGAAGCTTCACTGTTTCTCGTCCGAGGCGGACTTCCTCAGGAAGGAACTGATTCGTCATTAGGCGAGGCTTTCTTTGATTGAGAGACTCATCAAAAGCTCGAGGAATAAGCTTTTGAAGTTCGATGAGATAGTTATCGTGCGACTGTATGGTCGTGAAGAGATCAGAGACCGGAGGATTCTCTAGAGCTTCTTGTGTCAGGCTTCCCACCCGGATCAGATCTTCGTAAGCGACCACAGAAACTCGTGAGGCATGCTCAGGACGATTGCTCGTACATTCGTAAAAGGCCCGAGCTCCCTCGATCCATTTGGTGGGGTTTGCAATTAGCCCTTGATATGATTTAGAAACAACGAGCGGTAAGGTGTACCAAAATCCTTGATCTTGAGCGGGATCCGCACCGCTCATCAAATAGGGTGAGCGCTTTGCTCGAATTGTTGAAAGTCCAACAAACTCATTGAGCGAATCCTCAAAAGAGCTTTCCCGCAAAGGAATATCTTTAGATCGAATACAATCACGGAAGCTTCTATCGAAACGAGCATCGTCGTTGGCTTTAGCCATCGCAAAAGTTTCGAGAAAGAGTGCTTTGATTTGAGAGTCAACGCCTGCGAGCTGGATTCCGAGTCGTTCAATCATCGCCTTCTGTTCGATCTGTCCATTCAAAATGTCCAGATAGCCAGATAGAACGGTGGTAAGGATCTCGAGTTGATTCTTCATGACCCGTTCAAACTGACTGTCAAAGTGCGCCGAGATTTGATTCAAGTGATTATGAAGACCGTGAATGCTCCGGCGCATTTCATTTCGGAAGCTCGCAAGTTCTTTTAGAATGGCTTTTGTTGAGGATCCTTGACTTCCAAATAGTGAGGAAATTGCAAAGACGGCTCCTGCCACCGCAGTTGCAACTCCAAAAGTTGCGGCTCCCGCAGCGATGCTTCCAAATTTTGCAAATCCCTCCGTTACGAGATAGGCTGAATTCATCGCTACAGCGACACTTAGGATTGCTCCCCCAACGGTCGATATCCGGTTTGCCTCCTCTGAATGTCCTGAGACTAAAAGTATCATCTCACTCATTCGGAGAGCATTTTGAGCGCTCAAAATGAGGTCTGAGTTTCTTGAAGCGATCTCCAGGAAGTCTCGCTGAGAAACTTGATTGAGAGGGGCCTCGATTTTTCTATTCATGGAGGGAGGAATCCGGCTATCAAGCTGAGCTGCAAAACTGCCAAGACTAAAGTCCCCGCCTTTCATTGCAGCCTCGAAGAGAGCTGACGCTGTTTGGACACTATCTTTGGGCTGCTTGTTTTTTACTTTGGATGAATCCGCCTTCGGGCTAGCACTTTCGATCTGTTTAAGTGCTTGAGCTTCCGGACGGTCTGCAAGCTCTTGAGGGAGCGGTCCAATTGCTGGATCCAGCAAGTCGAATGGCATTCCGATAATGGGTTCAATGACCTCGTCTGCGAAGACGCGATATTCAGGACTAGCGCTTGAGTTTTCGATAGTCTCAGCCATGACGATTTTCATGTCTTTGGATCGGCGATACGCCTTGGCGTATTGCTCGACTGATTTTTCACGAGCATCGCTTCCGTTGATCATGAGGTTTAGGGGGCCAAAGAGCTGTCCTGCATAAGCAGAGGCAGGATGGAATGATGTCACGCCTTCAATCACATCTGCATATTGTTGAAGACCACTCGAGAATGCCTTGGGATCCTCAATATGATTTTTGGCCTCCCTTATTTTATCTCGAGATGACAAAAAATGATCCAAGATGTCTCTATAGGTAGGCTCTAGCGATTGTTTCATTTGACGTCGAAACCAGTCGTTTGTTTCTCTCATGGCCGCTCGAGTTGCGACATCGACTTCAGCCGACTTCATCCGATCATCGGCTTCGAGTGCAAAGAGTGCCATGCGTTTGGCTAGTTCTGGATTGGTTTGAACCCTCTTTTGGTGTTCGTGAAGGCTCTCTTGGAACTCTTCGCTTTTGAGGGCGGGTGCAAGTTGTTGGGCCAAGACCGCAGTGTTTTGGAAGGTGATAGCGATCGATGCAAAGATGAGAGAGGCAATAAGAGGCTGGCTGAGGATAGAGGTTTGAGTTCTCATTGTACGGTCTCCTTGATCTTTCCTATATCAGGAGCCCAGGGGGGAGCTTCCATATTTGTTAATTAAATGTTAAATATATAATTACTGTTTTGTTAATTATATGAGCCGCTCCACACCGATCCAAAAACGCATTTACAGCTATGATGATTACCGGACTTTTCTCCGTGAGCATCTTCAGTCGCTTCCAAAAAATGGCCATGGACAACTGCGGAAGCTTGCGGAGTCTTTGAGTTTAAGTCCCGTTACGTTGAGTCAGATTTTTGCTGGAAAGAGAGATTTTCTGCCAGATCACGGTTTTGAGATTGGTCGTTTTTTTGGCCTTAAGGCGGATGAAACTGATTTTTTGATTCTCTTGATAGAAAGAGATCGAGCAGTGAGGCCGCTCTATAGAGAGCGGATTAATATCAAGATTCGACAGATAAGAAGCGCTGCGAGCGATCTCAAGAAAACACTTCCCCCGGTGAGTACGATATCTGATCCAGCGCTCGCTCGGTTTTACTCAGACTGGCGCTTTTCAGCGATCCGTATTCTGTCGTCGATCCCGCGGTTTCAAAAGATATCTGTGCTAGCATCCTTTCTTGGAATAGAGGGTGCGGAGCTCAGCGGGCTTTTGGAGTTTTTGATTCGATATGATCTGATCCGACGCCAGGGAGATCGGCTTCAGCCTGGCAAAGCGTCGACTCATTTGCCCTCTGACTCTCCGTTTGTAAGGCATCGTCAAATGAGCTGGCGGCTTAAGGCCTATGATTTTATGTCTAACACCCGAGCTCAGCCCGAAAATCTTTTCTTTACGGGTCCATGTAGTCTTTCACAGGAGTCCTACGATGCTCTTCGAATGAAGCTTCAGGAGGTAGTTTCAGAGTTTGTGAAAAATCTGGAATCTAGTTCTCCCGAGCAGATGGCGTGTCTTAACATCGACTTTTTTAAGTTAACTTGAACGATTTGCGACGGACACAGACCTATGTCTGCACAGCAGTCTTGGTGTCACAGCCGAAGGGCCCGCAGACCATATGGCATTTTGGTTTCAACCGACGAATTCAAACCTGCAGTCGGATTCTTTCGATGCTGAGTCGGTGAGATTAAAAACGGCAAATGATTGTGGAGAGTTTGTCGCAGGGGGGCTTCGATTCGAGCTTAATGGGCGAGGGGGAGGCTATAGGCGATGGCCTAATCTTTGCAGACAAAAGCGTGATTGGACTTGGGCCTCAATAGAGGAGACCTGAAATGATATCTATTCAATCAATCATCCGCACAAAATTTGCGATTTGGATTGTAGCGTTCGGAGCTATGGCGGAGGTTAGCGCGCTTAGCGTTCAAACTACTTCTGCCGAGGCGAAGTCGAGTGCCTCGGAGCAAGTCTTGCGAGCTACACCGATGGATGCGATTGGGAAGGAGATTTCTGAACGAGAAAAGGCCATTGAGCATGCTGAGCGCTGGCTCCTCAACAAGGACTCTCAATTGGGGGATAGAGTAGCGTGGATAGAGAGGCACAATTACACCTCGATCCGATTCAAGTTTCCTCATCCTCTGTTTTTGCAGGAACCCAGTTTTGAATTTGACCCTGAGGATACTTGTTCCAATGCTTCCAAGCGTCATGCAACGATTGTAGCGGTTCGGAATCAGTCGGAAGCGTATTCCAAAAAGATGAAGGCTACTATAGTCCATGAGCAGAAGAAGATCGCTGAGCTTAAAGATCAGCAAAAAAAGAAAACGGATGGAGTTCGATTCGTGGTGCCCAATGCTGAAAAGGCCACTGAGATTTTATTGATGCTTCAGGAGTTGAAGACGAAGAATCCTGCATTTGCTTTGAATTGCACGATTGAAATCTGCGAAGGCGGAACGGCGAATGTGGCGCCGGATGGTATCAACTCTTCAGAGCCCAAGATAGAGTCCAACGCTGATGTTAAGACGCTATTGAATCAATGATTTGGCAGGCGCCGATCGCTCGACAACAGGAGAAGATCGGCGCTTATCTTTTGATCTTTTGAAGAGCCTCTGCTGGACTCTTGGGTTTGAACTGATTTTTTATTTTCGGCTTTAAACCGCTTAAATTGGTGGTCGGTAGTGGACTCGAACCACCGACCTCCACGATGTCAACGTGGCGCTCTAACC